>NZ_JBFBJK010000040.1:0-57933 GCF_040686095.1 Streptomyces sp. NPDC086554 | reverse complement strand
GACTGGCACCAGTTGGATTGGTACAAGGAGCGTAGCAGCCAGGGGTACCAGGTACTTGAGGTCGCTGACCAGGAAGTTCCTGCCGACGCGGTGTGGCAGGAGTACGGCTTCCACGGCAAGCCCGACGACCCTCGGCGCTGGCCGCGACAGTTCGCACCCTTCCACTTGAGGCTTGATTGGCTGCTCTGGTTCGTGGCCCTCTCCCCGGCCTACGGTCGGTCGTGGTTCGAGGGCTTCATTCTGCGGCTACTCCTGAACGATCGGGACACGCTCAGGCTGCTGAGGTGCAACCCCTTCCCGGAGACGCCGCCGGCCTACGTCCGTGTGAGGGTCTTCCGCTACCGCTTCACGACCTGGCGGGAACTGCGGGAGACCCGAGCGTGCTGGCATCGAGAGTATGTACGCGACCTGACTCCACCTGTCCGTCTGCGCCCACCGAGCGAGCCTCACACCCCAACTTGAACGGCTGAACTAACCCCTTCCCTGCTGCGTCAGGGAAGGGGCAGTCTCTCGTGCCGCTACTTGGCGAAGTGGTCGACGAACGAGGTCCAGGCCGCCGCCGTCACCTTGATCTCCGGGATGGAGCGGTCCTTGCTGTCGCGGGCACGAACGACACCGGGAAGGTTCTCGTCGTGAACCTTGACCTCGACACAGTTGTCGTTGCTGCCGCTGTACGAGCTGATTTGCCACCTGGACTGCCGTGTCATTGCTGGTGCTTCCTTCGTGCGTCCCTCATGACCTGCGCCGACGCCTCGATGTCCAACGCGCCAGCCTGGATGCGATCGTAGATCCTCTGGAACCTATCCACATCGGTGGGCTCCTGGTAGTAGGTACCCGTATTGAAGCCTTCAGCGTAAGCGGAGCGGTTACCGTCCTTTGAAGTGATCAGGCTGATCGATCCGGGTACCGCAGGCTGGTCGGCGGGCAGCACCTGGATGTTCACGGTGGGACGCTCACCCATCGCCAGCAGTTGATCGAGCTGTTTCGCCATCACCTCACGGCTGCCGTGCACCTGGTAGAGGGCACTCTCTGTGAGCACCACCCACAGCCAGGGCGGGCTCTCGCGGTCAAAGACCTCCTGCCGCTCCATACGTCGTATGACGGAGTCCTCAAGCTCCTCAAGCCGGTCCGTGTAGTCCATCGACATCAGCGCCTTGGCGTACTCAGCCGTCTGAAGAAGTCCAGGCACGCCGAGCGAAAACTCGTGGATGGACTGGGCGCCTGCCTGGTCACGAAGGAAGAGCTTCGCATAGTCCTTGAACGCCTCGGCTCGGATCAGAGGCCACAGCTCCAGCAAGGCACCCTTGGCATCAAGCACCTGGTCGAGCTTCTCGGTCAACTGCCGGCCGGGCGGATCGTTCGCTGTCTCGATCGACGTGATACGCCCGGGACTGACGAAGACTTTGGCAGCTAGCTCAGCGGGCTCCCACCCCTTCGCCAGCCTCAACCTGCGGATCTTCGCCCCCAGAAGGTCTTCGACGCTCTTCTCAGGTGTCAGCTCCTTCGGCGGTCTCGCCATGGGCGCAGCTCCGTTTATTCGGGGTGGGAGAACGAATTTATTACCGCTGGTGATCGTAGGGCTACCCGTCCAAGGTGGTTGCTGAACAGGGAGGTTCGTCCTCTCAGGAAGCGAGCAACCATGCCTCCGAGCACCCTCCCGAAACGCCAACCCCAGCGCAGCGAGATCAACTTAGAGCACGTCAGCATCGCGCACGCCAGGGATGTGTACACGCGGCTGTACACGATCCTCCTGAGCCACGACGTCAACCTCCGGAGCATGAGCCTCCGGGAAGAAGCCCCGACCAACCCCCTGATCACCCTCGGCGGCTGCAACATCCCCACTGCCGAAAAGCTGATCGCGGCCCTGGAGAAGATCCCGTCCGACAAGCCCTCCGAGGAGGACGACCCTCCCGAGGAGGCCGGGGCGTGACCAACGCGACGGAATCGAAGCACTACCCGCCCAACACCAAGCCGACCTTGTGCACTCCGGAACAGATGGCAGTTGACGACTTCGTACGCCTCGGCGGCGAGTTCTTCCGGGTCCAGGACATGCGGGCGATGGGAGGCTCCTCGTCCCGTGTCCTGATCTTGGAGGACTACGGGCCGTGGGTGATGACCGGCAAGCGTGAGATCTATCGGCCCATCTGAGTCCCCTCAAGTTTCCGCCTCCCGCGCGACGCCACTTCTCGTCACACACCAGGCTCCTGTGGGAGGCGGATTCCAATCCAGACGGAAGGAACACGTTGAACCTGATCGAAGCACTGCCTTTAGGCCGGAGCGCGCCCGTCGCGCCCTGCCCCATAGGGCTGCGCCCATACGCGCTCGTCGGCGCACGGTTCACGACTGCGGAACTCAACGTGCCGCACGTCGAGACCCGCGTATACGACCCAGTGACGCAGACCGCGAGCTTGGAGGACGGGACACCGCTCACCGCGATGGCCACGAGTCAGAAGACCAACCCTGATGGCGACAAGGACAACCCCCCTCCCCACGACGAGGGCCCGGACCCTGGGTTCATCGAGTGACCGTCCTCGTGGTGGATAGCCCGTTCGAGGCCGGCACCGATCTCATCCTCGGCGAGCTGGCCTCGGCGGGCGTTCCCGTCTTCCGCATGGACACCGCGCAGTTCCCTGTGGAGTTGGAGTTCCGCGCCACCTTCGGCAACGGCCGCTGGGAAGGCGTCGTTTCAGACGCGTATCGGTCTGTACTCCTGTCCGGGATCAAGGCTGTGTACTGGAACAGGCCAGGAACATTCCAGTTCTCTGGCCTCTCGGAGGCCGATGAAAACTTCGCGCGCGGCGCCGCCCGTATCGGCTTTGGCGGCGTCCTAACGAGCCTTGAGGCCCCGTTCATGAACCACCCATCGAAGGCGTCGGCGGCAGAGTTCAAGCCTCGCCAGCTCCAGGTTGCTAGCGCGGCTGGCCTCACCGTGCCGCGGAGTCTGGTCACGACGGACGCGCAGGCCGTCAGACGCTTCGCCAAATTGGTCGATGCCCCCATCATCACGAAGCCACTGGGCATTCCGGTGGTGTCCCATGAGGCCGGGTACGAGCAGATGTACACCAGGGTCGTCGATCTCGGCTCTCTCAGTGGGGTGAGCATGACGGCTCACCTGTTCCAGGAGCAGGTGGAGAAGGACTTCGAGGTCCGGCTGATCTTCGTAGGCAACGAGTGTCACAGTGCCCGGATCGACGCCGGAAGCGAACAGGCACTGATCGATTGGCGGACCGACTACGACTCGCTCACGGTCGCCCCGATCGCAACACCCTGCGCAATCGAGAACGCCATGAAACGCTACGCGGCCGTGATGGATCTCGCATACTTCGCGGCCGACTTCATCGTTCGTCCGTCTGGGGAGTGGGTCTTCCTGGAGGCCAACCCCTCTGGCCAGTGGGCCTGGGCCAACTCCCCCGACCTCCCCCTAGCCGCCGCAATCTCCCGCACCCTGGAGGACTGGTGCCACACGTGAACTGGGAACACCACGCACGCGAGCTCGCCGCCGCGCTCGAAGCCTCTGAGGACCTGAAGTCCGCTCCGCTACGGGAGGCCGTGATCGGCACTCCTCGCCACATCTTCCTGCCGCACTACTTCGAGGCCAGGGAAGGCACACCAACTCTCTGGGTGGAACGTACGGAAGCTGATGGCGACGCTTGGCGGAAGCCGATCTACTCGAACACGACACTGGTGACGGAACTCGACCGGGAGACCGCCAAGCAAGTGGAGGGCGGCTGGAACGGGTACCCGACCTCCTCAAGCACTCAACCTGGCCTCGTAGTTCGGATGCTGGAAGCGCTCGATATTCGGCCGGCCCACACTGTCCTTGATGCAGGTCTGGGGACGGGGTACCAGGCCGCTCTGATCGCTAACTGCCTACGCGACTCTCATCAGTTGGCGACGACCGATATTGGTTCCACTGAGCTGGCTCATGAACGCCTGGACGCGTTGGGCTACAGCCCCACAGTGGTCCGGGCCGATGCCACTAAGCGGGAGTGGCAGAGGCAGTTCGACAGGATGGTCTTCTCCTTTGGTCTGCCACGGGTGACGCACACGATCCGACAGGCTGTCGCTCCGGGCGGGCGAATCATCGCGAACGTCTTCGGTCCAATCAGCTCAGGTCTAGCGGTGTTGGATGCCCAAAAGGAAGGCATGCTTGAAGGCCGCTTCCTGACGCGCGGAGGCTCCTTCATGCCTGCCAGACACGATCACCGTGACGTGCCCGAGGCCGACCTGTCGTCGGCGGCTGAAGGGTGGACGGACGTGCCGGTGGCCGACTTCGACGACTACCACTTCCTGTTCCTGCTCGCTGCGCACCTTCCAGGCGTCAATCTCCAGTACGGCGTCGAGGAGGGTCAGTTCATGCGCCGCCTGGTACTGCCCGATGGCCGTTGGGGGGAAGCCGTGTATGTGGCACAGGAGGGGGCTCGCCCTCAATTCCGTGAGCAGGGCGAGGAGGTCTGGGAGAACGTCGAGAGGGTCTGGTCTTGGTGGACGAGCAAGGGCCGACCTCGCTGCGATGAGTTCGGGCTTACGGTCGACAGCGACGGGACACATCGCCTCTGGTACCAGACCCCGAAGGGTGAGTCCTGGGTGCTGAGTTGATCCAACACGAAAGGCCCCCTCCGAAGAGGGGGCCTTTCTCTTGGAGTCACTCGCCGCTGTTGGCATCCTCGAACTTCTTGACGAACTCGGGCGTTGCCCTGAGGTGGACGAACTTGGCAAGGGCGTCGCCGTGGAGCTTCTTCTCGTACGCGTCGCTCACCCATGCAGGGATTCGGCCAGCGGAGCTGAGCGGGAGCTTCGGCTTGTCCAACTTGGCCGCCCACAGGCGAAGCTCAGCCGAGTCAGGCCCAGAGGAACCACGCTGCACGGCCCTGGCCGTAGTCCGGGCTGCCTGCGGTTCCGGCTTCTCGGGCACGACCTCGATCTCGTGCTCCTCCAGCGTCGCCAGGAGCTTTTCGTGGGCGGCGTTGAACGCCTTGTACTCCTTGCGAATCTGCTCGATGACCTTCGGGTCAGTCACCTCGCCCTGGTACTCGTCCTCGCCCACGGTGAGGCGAATGACCTGCACTACCTGAAGGTCGTCCGACATGTTTCACTCCTAGGATTCGCAACCGCAGCCGACGCATCACACACCAACTGCCGATCACCGTATCGTATCGGTACCAGACACGATCGGTGGTTCCGTCGTCCTAGTAGACGACCTTCCGAATCCCGGATGACCTGATCAGTTTTGTGCAGTCCTTGCATGGGGATCGGGTTATGTAGATCGTTGCGTCCTGGCAGCCCAACCAGTCTGCGTAGAGGAGCGCGTTGGCCTCGGCGTGAGTCTCAATACAGTCTTCGTATGAGGCGCCGGAGGGGACTTCCGACTGGCATCGCGGGCACTCTCCAGCGCTGCACGACGGACCTCCTGGATACGATCCGTTGTATCCCGTAGAGCGGATTCTCCGGTCAGGGCCGACCACCACAGCTCCGACGCGGCAGCGGCGACAATCGCCTCGTAGAGCGACAGCTTGAGCGATTCCAAGGAAGTACGTGTCCCAGTCTGGGCGGTCGTCAAGGTTCATCATCCCTTGGTCGCCTTGAAGAATTCAACGAGGTCGGCCTGACTCTTCATTCCGGCCAGCCGGCCTATGTGCTCTCCGTCTCGGTGAGCCACCAGAGTGGGTACCGAGGCCACGTCGAACCGGTACCGGCGCCGGTCACCTCCGTCCATCACATCGGACTCTTCGATCACGACATCAGCGACGATGGCTTCCTGAATGATCACGGGCTTCATTCGCTTACAGGAGTGGCAGGTGGGGGACGTGAAAACGATGTACTCGGTCACTCGGCAGCCTCGCGGTTCTTCATGTCGTAGTCGGCGGCGTCCATCAGCTTTTGCAGGGTGACTTCGTTGCCTGTGCAGCAGAGGCACCCGCCTTCCGCCACGGTTTCTCCGGACGGGTCGTGGATGAGCATGGTGAAGCCCTCTTCGCCGCCCTCTACGTAGTAGTCCTCGTAGCTCACGCGCCGGCCTCCGCTTCCTGCGGGGCGATCATGATGAGCTGCCAGAAGTCGGCTCCCATGGCTTCGGCCAGGTCCCTGGGGCAGCCCCACTCCTTGGCTTCCTTGATGATGAGCCCGGTCAACCGTGCCGTCTTCAGGCCAAGTTCCGCGGCGTTGCCGAGAACGCGTTCGTTCATCTCGGTCTGAAGGTTGTCCATCAGTTCTGCGAAGCCGTCCGTGTTCTTGTCGTCATTCATACTGCCTCCCGGTGGATCACGTCGCAGAGGTCGCAGTACTGGCCCTCGGCCATGTATCCGCAGCCCCAGCTCTTTCCGTATACGGAAACGTCGGTATCGATGAGTACGCCGCTCATGGTTTCCTTCATGATCTGAGCGGCCTTGGTGGTTGCTTTCAGTGCGTGCTCGGCGGGGAATTGGAAGATCACTTCGTCATGCACCGGAAGCAGGCAGTAGGGGCCGTATCCGGCCTTCTGGAGCCGAAGGATTGCTCGACCTGTCACGTCCCTCGAAGCGCTCTGCACGGCGTAGTTCAAGGCGGCGTATGGGCGCCGCTTGTCTACGTACAGGCGTCGTCCCGTGTTGGTGACGATGTAGCCCTTGCGGCGCGCTTCGCGCTGAAGTTCCTCGGAGTACTGCTCGACGCCAGGGAAGACCTTGAAGAATCCCTTGATGGCTCGCTCAGCGACTTCCCGAGTGACGTCCGCCTGCGCCATGAGGGCGGCCGGCCCGCCCCCGTACACGGTCAGGAAGTTGGTCATCTTGCCTGTGCCGCGATCAACCTCGGCGGCATCCGCAGTGATCTGGTGAAGGTCGGCTCCCTCTCGGAACGCCTTCTTCATCGCCTTGTCTCCCGACAGGGCGGCGAGCACTCGGAGTTCCTGCGCCTTGTAGTCAACTGCGCAGATCGTCATGCCTTCATCGGCAACGAAGCCGCGGCGAACCAACGAGTCCCCCGAGGGGAACGTCTGCGCCGGGATCGCTCCGGAGATTGACATCCGAGCTGTCCGGGCGCCGGTTGAGTTGATCCCGGCGTGCAGCCTGTCTTCCGCATCCCGGTTGCTCAGCGCATTGTCGAACCACGTGCTCTTGGCCTTGGCTGCCTTCTTGCCCTGGTAGATCGCCTCGCAGAGCGGGTCTTCGAGGTGGGCCTTCAACAGGTGGTCATCGACCTTCGGCTGACCGGTGGGGGTCCGCTCGGTGATGGCGATGCCACGGGCGACGATCGCTTCCCCGACCTGCTTGGGGCTGTTGATGTTCTCCAGTCCGAGCCGGGCGGCAACGTCCTTGAAGTGGACCTCGGTCTCCGCCAGCTCGTTGGCGCGGTCCCGGATGTACGGCACGTCGGCCTTGATGCCTCGCCGCACCATGTAGGCGCAGGCGGCGGCCAGCTCGTGCTCGTAGGGGACGAGCTTGCGGGCCGTGGCCGGAATCTTGGGCTTGAGGAGCTTGGCCAAGCGGTACGCGAGGATGGGGTCCATGCCTGCGTAGAGGTTGAAGCCCTCATGATCCAAGGGGATCACGGGCCAGACTTCCGCCTTCTTGACCTTCAGCTCCTTGGCAATGGCGGTCATCGAGCCCTTCACCTCATCGGCCACGTCTGCTGAGAGGTAGTGGCGGGTGAGTTCTTCGAGCGAGTGACCTATGCCGCCGTCTTTCCGGCCCCGGCTGTCCACTAGGTGGGCGATGATGCGGCTGTCGAGCAGGCGGGGGAAGACCATCTCGGCCTTGACCCCCCAGACTCGATCCATGCAGAGGACGTCGAACGTGCCGTTCTGCATGACGAGCTTCTTGACCCAACTCACGGCCTTGATGGCGTCTTCTTGGAAGAGGCCGCCCCGCTCCACGGGGAGGACGTAGCTCTCGTACTCGTTGCCGAACTGGGCGAGCCGAATACGGAACCCGTCCTCCCACCAGGAGAGGCCGTCGGTCTCCGTGTCGAACCCAAGGACGCTGTGGTTGGCCTCGACAAAGCGGTGAAACTCCGGGAGGTCAGATTCATCTTCAACGATGTTGATTCGCACCAGATCTGTTTTAACCTTGTACTCGATGATCTTCATTTAGATTCTCCCATATCTCACACTCCAACTTGCTGCGCTCAAAAAGGCGGCCCCTCTGCCTTGATGCGGGCCTCCATGCGGTCGAGAGCGCGGCCGACCGTGCTGGGGTGGACCTCGTAGGCCCTGGCGATTTCGTGGTACGTGCAGCCCACGTCGTTGTAGAGCTGCCAGATCTCTTCGAGGTCGTTCTCGTCCAACTTGGGACGGTTGTCCTTGACCTGGGACAGGGCCTCGCACTTGACCTCCAGCTCCGAGTACTCCTTCGCGGAGATATCAAGCTGTTCCTCAAGCTGGTCGCAGTACTCGTTGAGCCGGCCGATCGAGTTGAGGTGGTTCTGAACGGTGCGCTGCGACAGTTCGAGGGCCGCGGCGAGGTTCCGGATCTCCTCGTTCTTCTTGCGGTAGATCACTTGAGGATTCCTTCCGTCACACCGTCCTTGTAATGAATGAACCCCTCGTATCCGTCGATCCACTTCATCGAGAACTCGTGGTCCAGGTGCTCACTGGCCGGGCTGCCGTAGATGGCGGGGAAGTCCTCGGCGTCGTCGTCATCGAGGTAGTCAGACCACCGGTTGCCGCAGCAGGAGCAGTCGTTGTCGCCGTCGAAGTAGAGGCCGATCTCTTCGGCTCGGTCGATGGCGTCCTTCGGGGAGTCGGCCTCGATGATGACGAAGTGGCTGATGCCGGCCGACTCGTCGTAGTCGAACCCGCCTCCGGAGTTGTTCTGGTTGAAGGTGAAGAACGGCATGTCAGTACGTCCCGTCCAGGGTCGAGGGGAATTCGGTCTCGTCGGTGTCGGGTCCGATGCGCCGTTCGACCGTCATGTTGTTGTGGTCAAAGACGTGCTGGGGGACCTCAGTCCAGTCAGCGAACACCGGCAGCCCCCAGGGCGGCGTCGATCTCGTTCAGGCGCTCCTCGGCGCCCAGGCCCTCTTCCCAGGCCATCTCTCGGGCGGCGTCGGCCTTGATGCCTTCGAGGCGGCGCTTGCGCTCCGAGAGGTGCTTGACGAGGCTCACGTACCGGTGACCGCCTCCGCCCTGGGCGGCCTTGGCCTTGGTGAGGTCTGCGGTGAGGGTCCGGGAGTGCGCCCGCTCCTGCTCGTACCGGTTGAGCCAGTACCGCTTGGCGGTCTCGGCGGCGTCGGCCTTCCGAGTGGCCTCGGCAAGGTCGCGGCGAAGCGTCTCGATGAGTGCCTTGTTCTCTTCCTTGACCTCGATCGTGACCTTGTCGAGCGGTACGTTCATGAGGTCCATCTGCGAGTTCTCGCGCTCGTACTGGACGTTCCAGATGCTCATTCGTTGTCTCCAGGGGTTTCGCAGGCCGGGCAGAAGGCTTCGAGGTAGGGGGCTTCGGTGCGGTCGTATTGCTCGACAAAGGAGAAGCCGCAGTCGCACTGGTAGAAGCCGAGGGTGTCTACGAGGTCAGCCATTACGGGGCGACTCGTCCGTGCTTCACGAAGTGCTCGTGGGTGACGGGCATGAGGCGCTTGAACTCGGCTTCCATCTGGTCGGCAACCATCTGGATCTCGACCTGAGGGAAGCTCTTGTACTTGGCGTCGTCGCTCTTGGTGCGCGGGCTCAGGAAGTGCATGAAACTCTTGGGGTGGACGGGGGCCGGGAGGAGACCCAGCCCCCACGTCTCACACTCCAACTTGAAGTGATGAATTTACTTGCCGTTGAACCACTCGATGAAGTCGCAGCCGCCACCCGAGCGCCAGTCGCGAACCTTTTCGGCGCACTTGTAGGCGCGGTACGGCTTGCCGAACTTGTTCGTGCCCCACTCGGTGTAGGAGCTGGGCTCGCCACACTCACACTCGGGGCCAGGGCCGGGGTCGTTGGACTTCTGGACCTTGCCACCGGAGAAGGAGTTCTTCTGGCCACCGGAGGCCGCAGCCGGGGCCTTGGCGCCCTTCTCGCTCGCGTTCAGCTCGCTGTTGAACGACTGGATCTTGGCCATGCGCTTCATGAGCGAGGCGAGCCGCTGGCCCTCGGCTTCGAGGAGCTGATCCATCTCGGTGACGGTGCCAGCCCGGAGGACCAGGAGGGAGGCGTCGTAGCCGGTGCCGCCCTTGAAGGAGAGGGTGACGCCTTCCTGAGTGTGGGCGGTGGCTGCGGTGGCGGTAGTGGTCACAGGCGACTCCTTGGCGTTCTCAGTGGTGGGATTCTTCGTGGGATCGTCCCACGGGGAGGTGTTTCCGAACGGACTCTCGCTCATATATTTATCCTCTCACAATAGGTCTCACACTCCAACTTGCGGAGCTGTGAATAGGGTCACTAGATGGGGCAGGCTCCGGAAGCGCAAACCTCGTCGTAGCCGGTATCTGCTGCGGTTTCGCCAATGAATGCGATGGCGTCGAGATACGCTTCCTTGCTGATTCGCTGATAGGGCGCCTGGTCTCGGCTCAGCTCGGGAAAGATGGTCGTTCCCTTGAGGGCCGGCAGGAAGCTCTCCAGCACCCGTCGTACGTCGTTGAGGCTGTACTTCTCGGGATCGACGGAGGCTGTGTAGGACACGGCCTGGTCCGCCCAGAGGTCCTGGTAGAGCTTCTGGACCGAGAGCATCTGCTCAAGGGTCAACTCCCCCGTGTGCTCGAAGAACTCGGCGTTCTCCGTGTCCTCTGCGAGGAGCGGGTCCACGGTCGGGATCTCGATGACCGTGGTGTTCGCCGCGTAGATGCACGGCTCGGTGTGGTAGCCCTTCTTCTTGTACTCCTCGATCTGTGCGGCCTCGTTGGGCTCGATGTTGGAGAACCGGATGCGTCGCAGGAAGTAGCCCGCGAACGGTGCGTGGATGCCTTCTCCGGAGGCGGAGGCGAGCTTGCTCGTGGTGCCGGTGGGGGCGATCACGCGCTTCTTGATGGGGACGGGGATGCGCAGTTCGTTGGCGTACTCCGCGGCGGCCTCGTCCACGACCTTGGCGAACGCCTTGAGGTCGTACCGGACCTCGAAGGAGTACGGCGCGGAGCTGTACTTGATGCCCTGCTTGATCAGGTAGTCCGCGAATCCGAGGTGTCCGACGCCGATGCGCCGATACTTCTGGATGGCCGCGTACGACTTCGGATCGGCCACCTTGGCGAAGGTCGCTCGTATCAGATAGCGCGTCGCTAGACGGTGTGCTTCAGTCAGTCCGTCGAAGTCCGGGTCGCCCTCATGAACGAACGAACCGAGGTTGACAGAGCCCAAGTTACATGGTTCGGCAGGGAGCAGAAGAGCTTCTCCGCACGGATTTGTGGTGAAGGTTCCGTCCACCTCGCCGACGTTGGAGAGTGAGCGATTCCAGAAGCCTGGTTCACCCGATCCGAGAGCGCCTTCAGCGAGGGCGTTCATGATCTTGTTGGCACGTTCGTTCCGACCATCGAGAGCCCGAATGAACGCGTTGTCGATCTCGACCGAGATATTCGTCGTCCACATCGCGGTCTGGTCACCGCTCTTGCACTTCAGGAACTCCTCAATCAGGGTGTCGTTCCACGCCATGATGCTCATGCGGGCCGAACGCCTCACGCCGCCCGCCACGATGGCCATCGCAATCTGGTGGTCGATCGCCATGGCGTCCATGCCGGTCATCCGCCAGCCCGCGGCCTCGGTCAAGATCTCTCCGACGTTGACCAGCATTCGTGCCAGCGGCTCAGGCCCACTGGCCGTGCCGCCGAACTTCTTGAGCGCGGCGCCCTTGGGCCTGACCCTGGTCACGTCGTAGACGCGGTTCTCGTGCTTCATCGCCGGATCGTGGGCGGTGCGGATCAGGTCGCCCAGGGCGTCTGCCCAGCCCTCGCGTGAGTCCTCCACGCTGTAGGCCCCGGCCCACTCGTAGTCGTACTCGGTGCTGATGAGCCCGGCCTCGGCCAGATTCTCGTAGTCCTGGTGGCTGGGGTCGCAGACGATGTGGACCTTCATGGCGTTCTCGATGACGGGGAAGCCGTAGAAGTACCGGGAGCTGTAGTTGCTGCCGACGCCGCCGCCTTCGGCCAGGCGGAGGAGCGTAAACGTGAAGTGCTCCTCGGGCTGCTCGGCGTCCCAGCCGCTTGCCCAGCAGTTGTTCAGCGCGAAGTCGTTTACGCCGCTGCTCTTGAGGTGCCGGCCTGCGGGCAGGAACTTGAAGTTCTGGATGAGGTGGATCAGTCGCTCGCGCTCGCCCTCCTCGATGTAGCGGGGCTCGACCAGGGCGAGGTTGCCGTTCACAACGCGCTCGACGGTTTCGGGCCAGGTCTCCATCTCGCCGTTCGGCTTCTTGCGGGAGTAGGTGCGCTTGAAGACGGTCTCGGCGGTCTCGGTCTTGAACAAGTGGTTCTCCTATCGGTGGTTGAGTGCGGCGGTCAGCATTTCGACGAGCCTCGGGAGGTCCTGACGCGGAACGTTGAACTCCGCGGACTCGTCCTTGTCGTGCAGCCCCAGGTAGATGGGTGAGATCGAACCCGAGTCGTAGATGACCTCGATGGCGATGTCTTCGCGGTCGTACTTGTGGTGGGTCTCGATCACGAGATCTGGGCCTCTCGTCGCAGGTTGCGGTTCATCTCGTAGGACAGGGCGACGACGGCTCGGGAAAGGGCGAGCTGGTCTGCGTGGCTGTCCATGGGGAGGCCGTAGACGAAGCGCTTCAGCAGCAGCGTCCGGTACCGGTCATTGACCTTCTTCAGTCCGGCCTCGGCGTCCTGGCGGGCCACGAACAGGTTGTCGGTGACCTTGCAGGACGTGAGGTCGTCCTTCTTCCCGATCAGTTCACCGAACTCTTCGTCGGTGTAGAGGAAGGTCCGCATCGCCGTCTTGGCGTCGTCGGGGGTGTAGTAGTACTCCCCGTCCATGAGGTCGCGATAGTTGCGCTCCTTGGCCGCGTACCGCTGACCGGCCTTCCAAAAGATCTTGCGAAGGAAGTCCTCGTCGGCGTAGTGCCGCTCAATGACGTGACGCTCGTTCAGGGCGTGCATCATGATTTCCTGCTTCACATCGTTGGCCTCTACGATCTGCCAGCGCTCGGCAATGGCGTAGGAGATCCGGCCTGCCACGTTGGCGAGGTAGCCCCAGTCGATGTCGGTCTCGTTCACGCTGCCACCCCCGGCGAGTATCGGTAGCCAGCGAACTCGAACTCGCGGGCCTGATTCATGTAGATCACCTCGGGCTTGAAGTGGCCGTTCTTGCTGAAGTGGAGGACTCCGAACGCCTTCTGCCAGTCGCCGGGCGTCCCCTTGAGGTATCCGGCCTGGGACTCGTCCATGACGTGTCCGACCTCGACCCCCCAGATGGTCTGCGGAGTGCCGATGCCGAGGGTGTGAGGGATGGCCGCGGCTCGGTGGGTGTGGCCCATCACCACGGACTTGGTGAACCGCTTCGCGGCGTTCAGGGCGGTCATCCCGGCGACCTGGGCGAGCCGGATGCGTCCGAGGTGGCCGTGGGTGGTGACGACGTTGGGAAAGACCTCGTAGAAGTCCGGGAGCCGCTGTACGTCGTGGTCCTCAAAGTGGCACAGGTTCTCGAAGTGGAAGTGCTTGGACTGTCCGAGAGCCGGGGCGTACTTCTCAAGGTACTGACGGGGGCGAAGGTCGTGGTTGCCTTCGTGGATGCCGAAGAAGCCGTCGTGAACCTCTCGCACCGGAGCGATGAACTCGTTGGTGAAGTCCTCGGCTTCCTGCTCGACGTTGCCCGCGTATTCCTCTCGGGTGTCCTTTGTCCAGCGGGCCGGCCCTTCGAAGTCGAGGGCGTCTCCGATGTGGATGACTCCGGTTGGCTGCACGTCGGCTATGAAGTCCACGATCGCCTTCATGGCCACTGAATCGTGCTTCGGGTTCTGCGAGTCCGGGCAGACGACTACAACCTGATCCTTGTTCACACAACCACCATCGCCTTCAAATCTTGATTCTCGATCTCTAGTGCCCGAATGCGCTTGAGAAGGGAGTTGCGTGCAAGCATCTCCGCCGCATTATCAGCTTGCGTCACGTCTTGCAGATGGCCAGGATTGATACACTTCCTATTCGCGCACTTGTGATGAACAGCATGGCCGGGCGGGATTTCCCGAACAATGCCTGCATAGATGAACCTGTGAGCCAGATGACATTTCCCTCCGAAATTAATCCTCCCGTATCCGTTCCGCCCCACCCAGCCTGAGTGCTCAAGGCAAGACCCGTTCGGAACGGCCTTCGACAGGACATGCACGGCTTTCTCGCGAGGGTCTTTGAATATCTTCCGTACGTTATTCGGCAACTTCCCAGCCTTGGCGTGCCCGTAATGCGTTGAGCAATAGATCCGCATCCTGCGAACATTTGAGCAGCCCGGCAATCTACAGAGGTCTCCAGCCGCCTCTCTAGCCGCCAGCATCTTCTTCACTCCGCAGCCACTGCACAGGCCACCACGAGTATTCCGCCTAGAACGCTTCCCGCAATCCGACTCAGGGCAAATGTTCACTATTCACCCCGCGCAACTTCGATGTACTTCTTCGCGTACCAGATGAGTTTCTTGACGTCCTGGATTCCGCCGTCTTCGTGCTTGTGCTGACAGCGGAGCAGATACTTGGTCATGTTTCCGAGGAGGTATCCGAGGAATGCTTCCTCGCTCAGGGAGTCCTCGATGATGTCGATGACCTCGTACTGGCCGTTGGTGTAGTGACTGGGGCTATTCACCTCGCCACTCTCACACTCCAACTTTGTGATCTGACTGTTCACTCGATTCCGCACTTCTCACGGAGGGCCTTGGGCCCGTTGTCGTTCACGAACTTGTTCACGTCGCACTTCGCGCCGAAGTGGATGGGTACGACGTTGGGCAGCCGTTCGGCCAGCTTCTCTACGAACTGCTCGCCAGGCCCGTCGCCATCGGTGAAGGCGAAGACTGCCTCGAATCCCAGGAAGGCCGGGTCGAAGTGATCCCTCCACGCGCTGACTCCGGGGACGCCCACGGTGGGGATGCCGGCCAGCTCGGCGGAGGCCGCGTCGAACTCGCCCTCGCTGAGACCGACGTACGGGGAGGCCGTGATGAGTGCCTGCGTGTTGTAGAGCATCGGCCGGGAGCCGGGAAGACTCTGGTACTTGCCGTGGCCCTCGTGCCACTCGTCCTCGCGCCAGGTGCCGTCAGGGTTCTTGATGCAGCCCTCGTTGATGCAGCGGAACCGCAGGGTGGCCACGGCATGGTCTCCCGCTGCGGGCCGCAGGAATGGGATGGCCAGGCGCCCGAGGTGCTTCTCATGCCCCGTAGCGGGGGAAGCGACGTACCCCAGCCCTAGGCGGGTCGCCATGCTGCCCAAACCGCGGTGCTTGATGTACTCCTCGGCCGGGCTTCCCCTGAAGTCCAGGCTGTACCCCTGGGCTGTCTCCACCAGAGAACTTGCCTGCGGCGAACTCTTGAGCAGCGCGGTAGCCACAGTTTTCCTTCCTCATGATCAGGTCCCACGAGTCCTCATGGATGTCGCAGGCGAAGCACGTCCAACGGTTCTTGAATGAACTAACTGACGCGCTCGGGTTGGATTCGACATGTTCGGGGCAGTGGATCTTCTGCCAGCCGTCCCGAGGTTTTAGCTCGACCTCGGGGAAGTAGTGCCGGAAGACCTCGGTGATGTCCAGCTTCCCCATCTCACACTCCAACCTTGAGGGCTGCCTCAAGGCGGAGGTTCTTCAGGTTGTCTTCCTCGACCTTGACCAGCTTGGCGAGCTGGGCCACGGGCATGGACTCCCGGTGGGTGCCGCGACGGTTCTTGTACGTCACAACTGCGGTCTCGTGCAGTCCGAGGTCAGCTTCAGCCTCCAGGAGCCGGAGGAGATTGGTCAGGCCCGTCTTACGAGTAAGGGTGACGTAGAGCTGGCCGCCGTCATAGCTGATCACTTCTTGCCGTCCTCTCGGTGGTAACGCTTGCCTAGGATTCGGATTGCTGGGGGATCTTCGAGGTAGTCAGCCGCATTGCGGAGGATGGTCGGGTTGTCCCGCGCACCCTTCGCCAACAGGTAGTTGTTGCAGCGGCGACAAAGCAGGCCCCGGCATAGCCCAGTCTTGTGGTCGTGATCGACGCTGAGTCTCCGCTGCCGACCCTGGCGGCAGATGGCGCACTTTCCTTCCTGCTGCTGGAACAGTTCGCCGTATTCGCCCGGCCCAAGTCCGTAGGTCGATTGGACTCGCGTCTCGTGCGAACTCGCACTCCTGGTCTTCTTTCGACAGGAGGCACACACCCTGCCACGCGTGGATGTGTAGAACTTCTCTGCTCGGTTCCGAAGGCACTTGGTGCACTTCCGGAAGCCTTTCCGTGGAGGGCTCATCTCCCCTGCCCTTCTTCACCTAGTGTCTCACACTCCAACCTGATGACCAAATTAAGAGGAAGTGACTCAGAACACTTCTTCCTCCACGTCTGTGATGTGGAGATTCGAGGTGTTCACTTCGTACGAGGAGAACGTCTCGCCGCTCGGGTCAGTGAAACCTTCACGGTTCTTCACTGGAGATATATGCAGCGTCCTGCCATCCATCCCGTCCACCTCTGCGTGAATGGTGAGGACGAGACTCGGGACTCGCCCGATCTTCCCCTTCACTCCGGAGAGCGGGATTGGCTTGTTCCCGGATGAGAACTCTCCGACGACGTGATGCATCGCCATGACGTGGGCATGGGTTTCACGCGCCATCTCGTTGAAGTAGTCGCAGAGACCTTCGAGGCCGAAGGTGTATTCCTCTGCGGTGCCGGCCCCGCCTCCATCCACGTTGGTGATGTTGTCGATCACCACGAGGTGGGGGTAGATCCCGAAGACCTCCCGATAGCACTCAAGGTGCGTCTCGATCTCCTTCGGGTTGGGTCGGGCCGAGTAGTTGAAGCGGAGCCACCAGCGCTTCATGAGGGCATCGGAGTACCCCTCGAAGTCGTCGCCCTCGGAGACGAGCTTCCGCTTGATGCCCTTGGCGGAGTCGCCAGTGATCATCGCCGTGGCCCGACTGAGCTGCGTCGCGGCGGTGCTGTCGGCAGAGAAGTACAGGGTGGGAACGTTGGACGACACAGCCAGCCACAGGGCCGTCAGGGACTTGCCTGTGCCGCCCCCTGCGCAGACGACGGAGAAGTCTCCGCGCCGGAACTCCACGTCGAGCTTGCGGAGGCCCTTGAAGGGGCTGGGGATGGGCTCACCGGCCGCGCCCCGCATCCGTACGGACTGGTTGAGACTGAACAACTCTCACACTCCAACTTCATGATCGAAAAAAAGAGCAGGCGTAGGCCACGTCGCAGAACCGGCAGAGGAAGCCGGGGCTCGCCGGGAAGTCGCCGCTCTTGACGCCCTGGTCCATGTCCACGATCCGCTGAGTGATCTCGTCCTGGTCGGCGTCGGCCAGCTTCACCGGCCGGGAGAGTCTGTGCTCCTTGGCGAGGTACCAATCCCCATTGGGGGCTTCCTGGTCCGGGTAGAGCTGGTTCAAGGCCATCTCGTAGACCCAGAGTTGGAACTTGGACTTCGTGGAGCCGGTCTTAAGGTCCCGCACCCGGTTGGTCATGTCCTTGTTCTTGACCACCTGGTCGATGTAGCCGCGCACCTTCACGCCGCCGAAGTCGGCCATGAAGTACAGCTCGACGGCGGGCTTGTCGTCCACGTACCAGAGCACAGGGGCCTTGTCCTGGACATACTCCACGTAGCGTCGGGTCTGCTCGGAGCCCTTCTGATACCGCTCCTCGATATCGTCGGCACCGTCGCCGCGGTTGGCTCGCATCCACAGATCCGGGTCGTTGAGTACTCCAAGGTCGCGGTTGATGCCCTTGGCGTACTCGTCCTGGAAAACGGCTACGGCCTCATCCGCGGCCATCTCCCTGCCGCCCAGCTCGTACTTCTCGGCGGCCGTGTGGAAGCTCGTCCCGTGGGTGCTCCAGGCGGCCGGCCGGGGCACCACCCGCTTCACGCGCTTGAGCCACGCCTTGTAGGCACAGTCCTCGAACTCCGTCACCTGGGAGACGGAGCGAGGCATCGAAGCCCAACGTTCGTAGTTTTCGCCGTCGCTCACTGGGAGACGCCCCCCGAGTAGACCTCCACCTGAACGAACTCGGAGGAGCCTTCCATCTGCGGGTGAGGTTCCCCGACCCGGTCATGGAAGACGACCATTCCTTCAGTCAACTTGTACCCCATTTCTTTCTCCAAGTCCTTGATGCATTCGACTTCTTCTTCCGACATGGTGTCCCCAATCACTATGTGGGTGTAGACACCACTGCCCTTACTTGGAATGACAGCGATCGACATGGCCCCGGTGACAATGCGCCTGACGCACTTCGATCCAGGAACAGCTACCTTCAGAATCTCACTTGCAAGCTCGCTAACCACCAGATCCTTGAAGGCTTCAAACAACACGTTCCCAGCTCTCTCGGCCGCAGTTCCCGTACCTTGAATGACCTTACACGACATTAAACTCAAAGTCTCACACTCCAACTGCGACGCTTGCCACAATGCATCGAACGTGACCCGCTAGTGAGCTGCAAAGGCGATCGCCTCCGCCGCGACCACTCCCCCGTCCCCCTGTGCACCCCCCGCGCGGCATGTCCATGCCCGACGCGGACATCCGGAACGATTCCCCCCGCTCGATTGAGGCAGGTATAGCAGGATTCGAGCGGCAGTTTCCTACCGGTAAGTAATGCCGGGTCTTTCGACCCTACTCCTCGGGACTAAAGTCCCTGAACTCTTCGTGTCGAACTAGTGTCTGGTTAATGGGAGGGGACATACGGTTCCCATACGGAGCAAACGGAAGGTGCCAGGGTTGAGCGAGGATCGGGTCCATCGTGCTGGCGTGTCTGATCTCGTGGTGGCGTCAAACCTGACGCGATACCTCAAGGCATGGCGCGCTGCCCGCGGCCAAGAGCTAGGGCTGAATGGCCCTTTGCCACAGGCCAAAGTCCAGCAAGCCAGCGGCAAGAGCGACCGGTGGTATCGAATGTTCGAGGCCGGCATGCCGGTCAAATACGAGACGGCGACGCTCCTTGCCATCGCGGAGAGCCTCGGCCTCGGCGACTCGGAGCGCATGACGCTCTTTCTCCTGACGATGGGAGTCCCCGCGCCGCTGAATGTCACGCTCAACGACGACGATGTCCGCCTCCGACCTATGTCATGGATTCTCGAACAGCAGGGACGTCGCCCCGCTTACATATCA
This sequence comes from Streptomyces sp. NPDC086554, assembly GCF_040686095.1. Lineage (NCBI taxonomy): Bacteria > Bacillati > Actinomycetota > Actinomycetes > Kitasatosporales > Streptomycetaceae > Streptomyces > Streptomyces sp. NPDC086554. Next base: position 38,795 of record NZ_JBFBJK010000040.1, on the reverse strand, counting down.
GACGAGAACTGGGGCATCGTCGCTTTCAACAAAGCCATGTCTGATTGGTGCCCTTGGGTCCACGACCCGAACGCCAACCTAATGCGGTATGTCTTGCTCTACCCCGAGGCCCGCGGTGTTTACGAAGGGTGGGAGAACCACGTCCGCGTGTTTCTCGCAATGATCCGCCTGGAGATCGCCAAGCGTGGATACGAGACCCCTATTGCTCATCTCCTCATCGAGGCGCTGGAAGACTCTGTGGTCAAAGCTCTCTGGGACGAGGAACCTTCCGTTGTGGCCAACCGCGATGGTCACCACTACCGCCTACGGCTGCCCTATTTCCGCAATGAGCCGATTGACTGCATGTCCCAGGTCTTCATTCCCAGCGCACACCCCAACTTGCGCCTCGTCCTCATGACCTGGCCCGACGACATGGACGGCTTCAACACTCCGCCCATCGCCTGAAGGAACCCACACAATGCCCCGCTACACCAACATGTGCGCCCTGCGCTGGTCGGACATGGATGCCAACGGCCACATGAATAACGCCGTCTACGCGACATACCTGGAAGAAACGCGGTTCCGCATGTTCTCCCAGATCGTCCCGGATGACCCCGCCGAACGCCTCTCCTCCAACTTTGTTGTCTCCGAGCAAACGATCAAGTTTGCGCGCCCGCTCGTATACCGAGAAGAACCGGTCACAGTAGAGGCTTGGATTACGGACATGAAGGGTGCCTCGTTTACGATCTGTTGTGAGATCAAGGATGGCGAGGAAATTTACGTCTCGGCTCGTACGCTAATGGTCGGATACGACTCGGCTGCTAAACGACCTCGCCGCCTCTCGGAATATGAACGGAGCATCATCACCTCGTTCACTGGTTAAGGGCACAAAAATTCCCCCTGCGCTTCATAGCGTGGGGGGAATTTTTGCATTTCGTGACATCTTCTCAGTCATCAAGAGTGACGGCACGAAGATGTTCTTCACTGTCCGGAAGCGGAACGTCAGCCGGCCACCGGAGGACAAAGTTCTTGTCCTCCTTAGTGCGAGGCTCATAGGAGAAACCCTTCTCACGGTCGTAGTCGAGCACCAACTTCTTTTGCCTGAGTCGAGCCTCAAAGCGTGAAGCGTCGGTCCGATTGGATGCCGTGATCGTCTCATCGCCCAAACGAGTGCGCATGTAAGCACGCAGCAGCTTGCACGGATAGGTGTTGTGGTGACTCGTCTCCCCGGCCTGGGCGACACCCTTGGTGGTCTTCACATCCCAGGGGATCAGCTCGTTCACGAGCTTGACCGTAGTGGTCCGACGGTACTCGCCCAGGACGAGAGCCTTGTTTACGGCTTGCCCTGAAGTTCCATATCTCCTCCCGATCTCAGCATCTGACAGCCCCCGCTGCGATAGGCGGACCAGAGTGCTGAGGTCGGGCAAAATCCGATCCATCGGACGATCACCTCTCGTGAGTACTGGAGTTCTTAATCACAACTCTAACAGCGCCAGACGCCTGAGCGGCGCGCATAGTTGTGTCGCACCCCAACCTTGAGGGGCATGTCACACTCCAACCCTATCACAGCGTGTCACTCGTCACACTTTGGAGTGTGACCGAGAGATGCGAGGTCAGCACTCACCGACGCATAGAGTGAAGAGCTAAAGAGTAAAGAACTGCTTAGATCTACTTCTTCCCTCTAAGAGTAGAGAGTGAGAGCTACTTCCATGGCCTTTCAGGTGGCCATGGAGATTGATCCCTTCTTGTAGATCTCCTGTTGATTCATTCCAGTTGAGATCCATGAAGGTGACAGGCCCCGGAGCCAGATCAGAATCCTCCGGGGCCTTCATTCGACCGGTCTGGGCTGATCCCCCTGTCCGGTGAAGGCCGGATCGCTACCGGCCGGAATCGCGGTGTGGGCGCGCACTCCTCCCCGTCCGGGAGGCAGATCAGGGTTCGAGTCCCTGTCGATTCACCAAGTCACGGAAGGAGCCACGATGCCCCGAGCTAAGAGCATATGCATGACTGTCGGCTGCACTTCCGTGACTGTCTTCAACGGCCGCTGCGAGACGCACAAGATCGTACGCAAGGGCTGGGACCGCAAGTCGGCCCGGAACCTTTCTCGCCCCGGCGACTGGTCCTCTCGACGGGCCAAGGTGCTCGCCCGCGACCGGTTCACCTGCCAGCGCTGCGGCACCAGGGAAAACCTCCAGGTCGATCACATCGTGCCAGTGAGCCGAGGCGGCTCCTGGGAGCTGGACAACCTCTGGGTGCTGTGCGGCAAGTGCCACGCCCTCAAGACCTACCACGAAGACCGTCGCTCCTGATGAGCGGCGGTTAGTTCATTCATGGAGTGATGATGCACGACCCCAACCCGTGGGACGCCTGGGCTGACGAGTACGACCAGGCGCAGGCCCTCAAGCGCCACCTCCGTCCGTCTAAGGCCGCGGCGAAGCGCCAGTGGCACCAGGACGCCGTGAAAGAGCTTGAGGAGCTGGGTGAACTCTACGGGGTGGACTCCAGCGTTGTGCGGGGGTGGTGAGCGTGGCGACTCGACGCGGGCCTGCCCCGAATCCGAACTCGGTACGACGGAACACCACACACGCCCTGGGCGAGCAGAAGCTCTCCGGTACGGCAGGGGCCGGCCGGGAACTGCCGAAGGCCCTGGGGATCTCCACGGGGGCCGCGAAGAGGTTCTGGAAGACGTGGGCGAAGGCGCCGCAGACCGAGGGCTGGTTGGAGACCGACTGGGCCGAGCTGGAGCTGACGACGAAGCTCGTGGACCTCTTTTACCAGGGTGACACGAAGTTGGCCGGTGAGATCCGTCAGCGGGTTGGCCGGTGGGGTGCGACCACGGAGGACAGGGCCAGACTCCGGATGAGCTTCGACAAGCAGGTTGAGGCCGAGGCCAAGAAGCCTGAGACGGCTTCGGAAACGGATATGGACGCGGAGCTTTACAAGCTCCTGAGTGAGGGTTGAGAGCAGTTCTCCCCTGAACCTAGGGGGTGTTGCCAATGCAGACTGGCAACCTCCCGAAGGGCGTTCCGGCACCGAGCGAGACCCTTGGTTACCAGATCATCCGGTGGGCTCAGAAGTACGTCGTCACCCCCGATGGTGACCGCGCTGGAGAGCCCTGGCAGTTCACTCAGGAGCAGCTTCGCTTCGTTCTCTGGTTCTACGCCATCAACCCCGATGGGACTTGGAAGTACGCAGCCGGCACGCTGCGGCGGGCCAAGGGGTGGGGCAAGACGCCTCTGCTCGCTGCTCTGGCCGTTACGGAGTTCCTTGGACCTGCACGGTTCAGCCACTTCGATGCTTTCGGCCTTCCAGTCGGGAAGCGCGTCCCGCTGCCTGTTGTGCAGATCGGCGCTACGGCGCTCGACCAGACCGAACAGACCATGGAGTTCATCCGCGGCCTCCTCTCCGAGTCTCCTGCCGAGAAGGAGTTCGGGCTTGAGATCACGAAGTCCACGGTTCAGTTCAAGTCTGGAAAGCCGGGGAGCATCAAGCCGAAGGCGACTGCTGGTCGAACGGCGGAGGGTAATCGACCGACCTTCGTTCTGATGGATGAGGTCCACCACTGGGTGGGCAGCAACGGAGGCCCGGACTTCTACCAGACGCTGAAGCGAAACATCGAGAAGACGACGAAGGCCGGTTCTCGGTGGGTGACCACCACCAACGCTTACAACCCAAATGAAGACTCGGTGGCTCAGCAGATCCACGAGTCCGACATGGTGACTCAAGGCTTCTGGCTCTACGACTGTCTTGAGGGCTCGATTGAGCTTGAGAGTATCCGGGACGAAGAGAAGGTCGCCGCGGCTCTGCGCGAGGCGTACGGGGACGCTCACTGGGCGGACATCGAGGGCCTGACGAAGACGATCCTCTACGACCGCACCACCCCCGATTCGACGTACTGCCGCTTCTTCTTCAACCAGATCGCTGAGAGCAGCGACGGTTGGATGTCGAAGGCCGAGTGGGATGCCTGCGAGGCCGATCCTGCGGACGACCCGATTAAGCCCGGCGAGCAGATAGCCGTCGGCTTCGATGGAAGTGTCCGCGGAGACGGCACAGCTTTGGTGGGTATCCGCCTTCGGGACGCGAAGCTGTTCACTCTCGGGCAGTGGCTCAGGCCGGAACACGCGCGGGACGACTGGGAAGTTGATGTGCTTTCGGTCGAGGCCACGGTGAAGCGGGCCTTCGAGACGTACTGCGTGGAGTGGATGTACGCGGACCCGCCGTGGTGGCAAGAGAACATCGGCCGCTGGGCGGTCGAGTGGGGCGACGATTACGTATTCGAGTTCTGGACCAACAAGCCGACGCGCATGGTTCAAGCAGTCGAACGGTTCCGCACGGCGGTACTCGTCGGAGACATCTCCCACTGTGGTGAGACAGAGCTAACTCGGCATGTCCTCAATGCCGTTGTGAAGGAAGTACCTCAAGGCGATCTGATCGTAAAAGACTCGCCTCGATCCAAACGAAAGATTGACCTCGCGGTCGCTGGTGTACTCGCGCTTGAAGCCCGAGCCGATGCCATCGCTGACGGTCGTCTTCAAATCAAGCGAAGGCGCGTAGTCGGGTTCTGAGCAAGGCCCCGCAGAAAGGGGCCTAGATGGTTGCTGCTCTGGACAAACCAGTAGGCGAAGAAGGCGTGATGTCGCCGCCGTCCACTCCACAGATGTGGATGGACTACCTGTCCTCGAAGCTCGCCTCTCGATCCGGGAACTACAAGCGCTACGGCGAGTATTACGACGGCAAGCATCAGAAGATGCTTTTCGCTCAGACCAAGTATCGGACCGAATTCGCTCACATCTTTGAGCGGTGGAACGATAACTTTTGCGGTCTGATCATCGACTCGGTGAACGAGCGGATGTTCATCGACGGCTTCCGACTCTCGGAGGAGCCGACCGAGGACAAGATTGCTCGCGAGATCTGGCAGCGGAACCGGCTCGACTCGGAGTCCAACTCGGCACACCTGGACGCGATGATCCAGGGCGCGTCCTACGCAGTGGTGTGGGGCGACGAGGAGGGCAAGGCGGTCATCTCCATCGAGTCCGCCGAGCACGTTGCCATCCAGTACAAGCCCGGCTCCCGCCACGAGATCGAGGCGGCGGGCAAGTTCTACGTGGACGACTGGGGCCGCCAGTTCTGCACCCTGTGGTGGAAGGACAAGGTCTACACGGGCGACTGGAAGATCGGCGGGTATTCGATCGACCGGACAGAGCCGAACCCCCTGGGCCGGCCTCCGGTAGTTCCGATCCAAAACCGTTCCCGGCTCGTGGGCGAGCCGATGTCGGATCTCGCTACGGTCATCCCCCTCCAGGACGCGATCAACAAGACGGTCGCTGACTCCCTGGTGGCGTCGGAGTACGCCGCCTGGCCCCAGCGCTACGTGACGGGCCTGGAGATCCAGGAGGACGAGAACGGCAACCCCATCGAGCCGTTCAAGGTCGCGGTGGACAAGCTCCTCCAGGCCGAGGACCCGGCCGCCTCCTTCGGCCAGTTCGCCGCCGCTGACCTCAGCAACTACGTGGACCTCGTGGACATGCTGACCATGCACATGGCCTCGGTCGCGAGGGTCCCATTCCATTACATGCTCAAGGGCGGCCAGCCTCCGTCCGGCGACGCGATCACCTCTGCGGAAGCCGGTCTGGTCTCGAAGACCAGGGAGCGGATGCTCCACTTCGGTGAGGCGTGGGAGCAGGTCATCAGGTTGGCTATCGCCGTCGAGAACGGCGGCCAGCTCCAGGAGGAGTACGAGGCCGCGGAGGTCATCTGGCGTGACCCGGAGAACCGCACCGAGGCACAGCACATCGACGCCTTGCTGAAGCTTCAGCAGCTCAACGTGCCGAAGCAGCAGCTCTGGCAGGACGCGGGCTACACGCCCTCACAGATCGCTCGCTTTGACCAGCTCCTTGAGGAAGAGGCCAAGACCGAAATGGAACGGGCCGACAAGTACCAGACGCAGGCACAGCAGCAGGAGCTTGCGCTTGCCAAGCAGGGTGCCGACTCGAAGCTGGCCGTAGACCAGGCCGACATCAAGGCCAAGTCCGCGAAGGACGCTCGCAAGCCGCCTCAAGGCAACTCGGGCAACGCGAACCGGCAGCGGTTCGAGAAGTAGCACAACCCTTACCGACGCTCCCGAAACGGGGGCTCTCTTTTTTGCCTTGAAGTTGGGGTGTGAGACTTCGGGCGATCCGAAACGGATGGTTCACATGGACGAGATCAAGAACGACCAGACCGCTGCCGATCAGGGCCCGGCCCCGGAGGGTCAGGCACCCGACGTGGCTGCACTTCAGGCTGAGATCGACAAGTGGAAGGCGATGAGCCGCAAGAACGAGGAGCGCTTCAAGAGCGCTTCCCAGGAGCTTGACGGCTTCCGCCAGTCCCAGATGACTGACACCGAGAAGGCAATCGAGGCCGCTCGGGTGGAGGCGCGAAACGCGACCCTCTCCGAGGTTGGAAACAAGCTCGTGAATGCCGAGCTGCGTGCCGCTTCCTCTGCGGCCGGAGTGCCCCTTCCTGGCGCCGAGTTCCTGAACTTGGGCTCGTTCCTGGACGAGTCAGGGAACCCCGACTCTGCCCGCATCGAGACGTTCGTCTCGTCTCTTCCTAAGCCGGGTTCTGCCCCTTCCTACTCGCAGAACATCGGCCTCGGTCGTCAGGGGAGCCCGGCCGCCGGCCAGCTCACCCGCGAGGACCTTTCCCGCATGTCTCCTAGGGAGATCAACGAGGCCCGTCAGGCGGGCAAGTGTGATGCCCTTATGCGAGGCGAAATCTAAAAACTGGGCCCTTCGGGGCCTTTTTTTATGCCCAAATGAGGTAACACATGGCTACTCCTTCGTTCAACCCCGGCTTCACCAACCAGGCCGGTAACAACACCGGTGCCGGCTCCCTCCAGGCCACGCCGGGTCAGTTCATTCCCGAGCTGTGGACTGCACAGCTTCTCCAGGACCTTGAGGACAGTCTGATCCTCGGTTCTGCGGAGATCACCAACCGGAACTATGAGGGTGAGTTCCGGCGCGAGGGCGACCGCATCCGCATCCCCCACTTCGTGGACACCGTTGAGGACCGCGGCCTGGTCAAGGCGTACGGGGACATCGGCGAGAAGGACCACGCAGCCCTTGAGTACATCCCCATGACGGTCGGCAAGGGTTCGAGCTTCCACCTTGAGGTGGATGCCCTTCACCAGCTCCAGACCAAGGGCGGCATCGACCTCATGTCCGAGCTGGTTCGCCAGCGTGGCCGCCAGGCCGCCGTCACCATCGACAAGGTTCTCGCTCAGACCCTTCTCGCTGCTGCGGCCGGTAAGGACGCCAACGGCGTCGAGACGATCCCCGCGGACTTCAAGTCGCTGGCCGATCTGCACGGCAAGATCGACACCATCGCCTATGACAAGATCGGCGCCCGCGAGACCGAGTACATCGGGGCGTATGACTACGTCGTCGCGATGCTTGAGAACCTTGACCTGAAGAACGCTCCCGAGGGCCGCTTCCTGTTCATCTCCCCGCGCCTGCGGTCCCTGCTCCTGCGCGACCCGAAGTTCATCGACGCCTCCCACTTCGGTGGCGGCGCGGTCATGCCGTCCGGCGTCATCGGCTCCATCCTGGGCATCCCGGTCCGCGTCTCCAACACCCTGGGCACCGCGGCTCCTGCAAAGGATGGCCTTGTGAAGGGCCGTCGCCACGACGCCTTCAAGACCGTGGACATGTTCATGGGCTCGACCGCGGCTACCTCCCTGGTGATCCCGTTCGCGCAGATGGAGGCGTACAAGCCCGAGAAGTCCTTCACGGACGCCATCAAGTCCCGCGTCATCTACGACGCCAAGGTCATCCGGCCTGAGCAGCTTCTCATCGCGACCGGTGTCGAGCAGGCCGTCAAGGACCACAACGTCAAGGCGGACGAGGCCAACCGGAAGGTCATCGCGACCAGCCCCACCAAGTAGCTATCTCTCTTTTTTGCCCCAAGGTTGGAGTGTGAGACATGTTCGTCACTGTTGATGACGTTGAGGTCCGCCTCGGGCGCAAGATCGAGGACGTTGAGCGACCGAGGGTGGAGGCGTTCATCGAGGACGCCTCCGCCTTGGTTCTGGACTACTGCGGGAGCGGCTTTCGGGAGTCGGCAGGCACGAAGGCCGTGGTCTGTGCCGAGGTCATTCGATGGCTTGCAGTGCAGCCCGGAATCGTCTCCGAGAAGGTTGGAGACATCCAGGTGGAGTTCGGCACCTCGGCTACGACGCAGTCCCTTTCTCCTGCCGCTCGGGCATCTCTGAAGCGTTACCGGAAGAAGCTCTCCTCGATCCCCCTGGCGATTGATCAGCCTAAATGGGATGCGGTGATTGTCGAGGGGGGAAGATGAAGAACCTCTTCCTTGACTCCGTGCTGATCCTGCGGACCGGGTTCGTGGACACGGCCTACGGCAGGAAGCGGGACTGGTCGGCCGCCGATGTGGTCTACAAGGGTCGGGCGAACGTCCAGCCTGATCGATCCTTCGAGGTCCGGTCTCCGGAGCGTGAGACCGCGCAGGAGCGCGTGATGATCTACCTCCCGTTTGGGACCGAGGTCGATTCCGCGGACCGCGTTCAGTTCGCCAAGCACCTCTACGAGGTTGATGGCGTCCCGATGAACTGGGGCTACGGCTCTATCCGCCATGTCCGAGTTCGAGCTTGGCGGGTGGAGCACTAATGGTGAAGGCACGAGTCGTACTGAACGAAGCGGCCCTGCACAAGGCGATGTCCACGCACGTGACAGCCAAGCTGCTCTCCCAGAAGGCATCCGAGATCGCGGCCACAGCCCGAAACGATGCCCCGAAGAACTCGAAGGGCTCGTGGAACATGTACGCCCGCTCCCTGTCGGTTGCGGCCTTCGAGGTGGATGGGGTTGTCCACGCTGCGGTGTTGGCGGACCGCCACCCGCTCCTGATCGAGTTCGGCTGGCGAGACAAGGGCGGTAGGCGCCACGCCGGCCGCCACGTCCTCAAGAACGCCCTGCTGAAGGCGAGGCAGTCATGAGGATTGATCCGGTAGCAGTCGCCCATCACTTCCTGAAGGGCAAGAAGGAACTGGCCGACGCCGTGACCGGTGACCTGGCTGGCCGGGAGCCGACGCAGACCACGATCTACCTGGAGCACGCGGGTGGGTTCCGTGTGATCCGGGGCTGCATGGACCGAGCGGACGTGACCTACCAGGTGTACGCGGAGGACCGCCAGGAGGCGGCCGAGCTGGCGTACGCGGTGCGCGAGTACCTGCTTGAGGACATGCCGGGACGGGTTGTCGGTGACGCCCTGGTCCTCGATGTGGCCGAGGGGATCTCTCCTCGGTACTTCCCCGATTCAACCTCCCGTGAGCACACGTATCTCGGTGAGGTCACCATCTTCATTACGGAGGCTTAGCCTTCCTTCTTTTTCGTCGCGAAGTTGGAGTGTGAGTCTCTAACTCGCTCTCGCCCCCTGCCATGGGGGCTTTTTTCATGCCCAGATTCAGGAGGCCCTTATGGCTGATCAGACCGGTAACTCCGGCAACGCGAAGAAGATTCGCTTCGCCCCGCAGGGCGAGATCTACGTTGCGGAAGCGAGTTCTGTCACAGAGCTGCCCCGTGACTGTGAGCCGATTGGTGTCACCGACGTGTTCCGCGCTCTCGGTTATGTAGACGAGGGCGGCGTGACTATCACGCCGTCCATCGAGACCGACCCGGTGAATGTTTGGCAGAGCGCAGTTCCGGTCAACGCATAAGCACGGGCCGCCCTAGTCAGTGATGGCTAGGTGAACAACTTCGCTGTATCGGTGAACCCCACCTGTTGCATGGGGAATACCGAGGGAACCCACGCTTGGGACTCCGTAGAGACTGCACGCGAAGCCACTCCTGTAGGGTAAGCACTTAGGCGTTTAGGTGTGCTTGCACTGGAGCGGAAGATACAGTCCGAGCTTGCGGGATGGAAAACCGTAAGAGTCAGGCAGAAATGACCTGGCCCCGCCTACAGGCGGAGTAACAACACTGCCTCTACAACGTGAAGTCGGCCTCGTTCCAGCTCAAGGCCACTCTCATGGAAACCAATCAGCTCACGACCGAGCTGTTCTTCGGCGCCAAGTGGGTGCAGGCGCGGGAGGCTGACGGTTCGGTCATCGAGGGCGTGTGGCGCCTCGACCTCAAGTCCACGCCGGACCTGAGCGAGCTGGCCATCGTCGTGGACTGGTCGCAGACCGTTGACGGTCAGCCGGTCCGGTACCGCTGCGTCATCGGCCGCGCAATGATTTCGGACCGTGGTGCCATCCAGCTCCAGCGGGCGGAAAGCGGTCGCTTCGAGCTGACGATTGACGCACTCGACCACTCCGGCTCGCTGGGGTATGTCCTTACCGACGACAAGGTGATGGACGACCCGATCACCGTGCCGGCCGAGGTCACTCTCGCCCCGAACACCGTTGCTCAGGACGGCCACTTCGACGTGGTTGGCAAGGGCTTCCCGAAGGGCGAGACCGCGACGGTCACCGTTTCCCCGAGCGGCGAGAAGTTCACCTCCACTACGAAGCCGGTGGGCGAGGACGGCACCTTCACTATCCCGGTCACCGTCGCTACCGACGCTCCGGTTAGCTCGGAGTACGCGGTCTCGGTGAAGGCCGGTGCCGCAGAGAAGGTCGTCGCCGTTGACAAGCTCACGGTTGAGGCCAAGCAGGGTTCTTTCTAGAGGCCCCGGCCGGTCTGAAGGCCACGCCAGCTGAGACTTCGGTTTCGCTGGGGTGGTCTGCCGTGACCGGGGCTACCGAATACGAGATTTCGTACGGCCAGGAGAAGACGACCCGGAAGCAGCCCTCCGCCGTTGTCCAGGGCCTCACCGCGGAGACCAACTACACCTTCAGGGTTGTGGCGAAGGCCGATGGTTACGAGGACTCCCCTTCGGCTGAGGTGACTACCCGGACTCTTTCGGCAGAGCCCGAAACGCACTCCCCCAACTGAATTGATCCCCGTGGCGGGGAGGGAGAAATCCCCGCCTCTCTCATCTACCCCGCCCTTTCCCACTTTGGAGTTCAACATGGCTGCTACCGCTGCGAAGAAGACCGCTTCCGCCAAGAAGGCGGAGGCCGAGGACACCCCGACCACGTTCGAGTTCAAGGGGGTCGAGTTCACGATTCCGGCTCCGATGGACCTCTCCGACGAGGTACTTGACGTGATCGAGGAGGGCGGCGGAGAGCGCGCCATCACCCGAGCCATCCTGGGCGAGGAGCAGTGGACCAAGTACAAGGGCCTGAAGTGCCGTATCCGCGACTTCAACGAGTTCCTTGAGCTGGTCACTGACGCTGCCGGGTTCGGTGAGCCGGGAAACTAATCCGAACCGTCCGCGTCATTGAGGAGTACAGCGACGAGCTTGAAGCTGATCTGCTTCAGCACTTCGACGTTGACCTCTTGGACCTGTGGCGCGGGCGGCTCTCGCTCCGCCGAGTACACGTTCTCCTCCAGGCCCTCTACAAGAAGATGGGCGAGTCCACTCTGCTCTCCGCGGTGGACGAGACTGCAACCTGGTCGGAGACAAATCACATTCTGGCTCGTATCTCTGACGGCCTTGAGCTGTCGAACTACCTGTTCATCAAGGCCAATTCCTCTGATGAGGATGACGACTTTGAACCTCCGAAGCCACTTCCCCGACCGGGCCAGGTCGCTGAGGAGCCCGCGCCTTCTGTCGCTCTTGCCTCTGGTGCTGAAGTGGCTGACTTCTTCACCAATTTCGGCAAGTTCTAGGAGGCCGTATGGCTACACGAGGGAGGGCACCGGTCAAGGTTGGCTCCGGGTATATCGACATTAACCCGGAGCTTTCAAAGGCTGGATTGACCAAGTTCAAGAACGAACTGACTCGCAGCTTGAGTCAGATTGCGGCAGCCAGCTCGAAGGCAGCCAAGCAGGCCGGCAAGCAGACGGAGAAGTCGGCCACCGACACCTCCAACAAGCTCCGCCAGATCGAGAGGAGCCTCACCCGCTTCCACGGGGAGGAGGCCGGGCAGCGATTCCGTACCTTCCGCAATCTGGCCAAGCAGCGGGAGCAGCTTGAGCAGAACACCTCCAAGGCCACCCGCAAGGCGATCTCGGAGGTGGTCAAGTCCGACCGCCAGGCGGCCACGGAGCGGGCTCGCATCGCCCGCGAAGAGGAGCGGGCCAACCGCTCTCGTGCTCAGGAAATGCTTCGCTCCTACCGCAACGACGTGAAGGCGTACGGCGCCGCACAGCGGGACAAGGCCAGGGCACACCGAGAGTCGAAGGCCGAGGAGCGGCGTGAGGTAGCGGCCCTCAAGCGAGAGGAGACTGCTGCCCTCCGCGAGGTCCGCCAGGTGCAGCGTCAGGTCGCGGCCGAGGCCCGGACCGAGAACAAGCGCATCCGTGACGAGGAGCGTGCCCAGGAGCGGGAACGTCGGGAGGCGAAGGCCGCAGAGAAGCGTGAGACGGCGGCGATACGCCGCGTCGAGGCTGCGGAACTGCGGGAGGTTCGGCAGGTCCAGCGCCAGGTATCCGCGGAGCGGCAGAAGGACCTCGCTGCGGAGCGTCTTGCACAGCAGCAGCTTCGTGAGGCTGAGCGCCTGGCTGCGTCCGAGCGTCGGCAGCAGGCCGCCCTCGACCGCGCCAATGCCGCCCTGCGGGTCGAGGGATGGCGTAGTGAGATACGCGCCCTCCAGGAGCAGCGTTCCGCCTACGCAGACACGGTCCGTGCCAACCGTTCTGCGATCTCTCGGTTCGACCGTGAACACACGTCGATCATGAAGACTGCCTCGGGGTACTGGCACTCGTTTGCCCAGACCTCCGAGACCTTCGGCCAGAACCTTGAGCAGGTTGGGCGCTCGATCACTCAAAACCTCGTGCTGCCGTTGATGGCAGCGGCCGGGTACGCAACAAAGATCGGCGCCACGTCTGCCGACATGCAGTTCTACTCGTCGGAGGGTTTGAACCGCGCTGGCTTCAACCAGAAGGAAGTCTCCAAGGGTATCCAGTCCATTCAGGACTTTGCCGTCAACACACCTTTCTCCCTGGAGGACATGACCGACAAGTTCTCGCAGGTTGCTCGCAACTTCGAGAGCTACGGCAACTCGACTTCCAAGTCCCTTCAGAAGTCTGAGCTTCTGATCAAGGGCATTGCGGACTATGCCGCGTCCTTCGGTGTCACGAATCCGGAGAAGGTCAAGGGCGGCATGTTGGCCGCCGACATGATGATGGACCAGGGCAAGCTGTCTACCCGGTACCTCCGTCAGTTCGTTCGCGGAACCGGCATTCCCATGAACGAGATCGGAAAGATTGCCGGTTACAAGGGCGGACCTGACTTCCTCAAGGAAGTGCAGGACCCCAAGGGCGGGGTGAACTCGCGCGAGTTTTTCGACAAGTTCATCAAGGCGTACCAGAGTGCTCCTGGCGTGAAGGGCTCAGCGGAAACACTCGGCACTGGCTCCATCGGTGGACACTTCACCGCTGTCAAGGAACAAGCCCAATTGAACCTGGGCAAGTTGTTCGGTCAATTCAACGAGGACACAGGAAAGTTCGAGTGGACTGAGCTTGGCCAGAACACTCACAAGCTCGCTGACCGTCTTGGAGAGCTGGTCGAAGACCCGGACTTCCAGAAGCTTTCCGGGAGTCTGTCTGGGAACCTGGTCCGGGCTATCAACCTGCTGATCACCGGCTTCGAGGAAACTCAAGGGTTCCTCGACGATCACCCATGGCTGAAGGATCTCGTTGCGAAGGTGGTCAAGCTCGCTGCGGTCGTCGGGCCGGCAGCCATCGCGCTCGGGCTTCTGACGAAGACCTTCGGCAAGGTAGGCAAGGCGTTCTCCCCGCTCATCAAGCTGGGTGCCGGCCTCTCCAAGGGCATTCGAGGCGGCTTCCGCACGGCGAACCAGTTCCTCTCCGGTGTGGGTGCCGGTCAGGGCAACTTCCGTGAGGCGTACCGGCAGCGCCGGGCCGACCTCCACGGCGGCGATGACCGGAGCGTTTTCCAGCGGGGCCGAGACCGGATGACAGGCCGGGACTCTCGCTCGACCCGCCTCACGGTGCAGACCGATGAGGCCGAGCGTGCGCTGAAGGAAGTGGATCGCAAGATCCAGGAGATTCAGAATCGCATCCACAACCTGAACCGTGAGCGGCTGACCCAGCTCGCCTCCGAACTAGGCGGCGAGGGCGGCACGTCCGTCCGTGGCCGTGCAAGCAGCGTGGACCGTGAGATCGACCAGGCCCGCCTTTCGGTGCGGGAGTTGAACCAGGGCAAGGTCAGTGAGCTTGGTCAGCGTCTCGTCGCTCTCAAGGAGAAGGCGGAGTCCGCGGAGCGGCACGTCAAGCAGGTCCGCCAGGCAATGAACAACCTCAACGACGGCAAGCTCGGCATGGTCCGTCAGCAGGTCCAGTACCTCAAGGACAAGTCAGACACGGCCAAGCGTGGTGTCCGGTCCGTCTCCTCGGAGGTGAAGGACCTCAACGGCCGTTCCCTGGGGTCGATCAAGAGCAAGTTCTCTGGCTCTCTGACGCCCGCAATCAGCGGGTCGCACAACCAGGCAAAGGACCTCAACAGCAAGATCAAGGACGTCAACGGTCGCGGCCTCGGCTCGATCACCGGCAAGGTCCGCACCCTGAAGGATGCTCTCGACAAGGCCGGAGACAAGGCCGGCACTCTTGAGGGCAAACTGATCGCGGTCAACGGTCTTACTGGCTTTGGCGGGGCCGGGAACGGGAAGCATCGCAAGCCTGGCCCGAGCAAGCACGCCCTTGGCGGGATCGTTCCCGGCTATGCGCCCGGCGTTGATAACTACCATGCGCTTCTCTCTCCGGGGGAGGCCATTCTTCGCCCCGAGGTTGCGAACGCGCTGGGTTCGGACACTATCAACTCGTGGAACTCTGCTGCGGCCCGAGGCCATATCTCTCGCCATGCGAAGGGGAAGGCGGGCAAGGGCTCCTCGAAGTCTGGTAAGTGGCCTCTTTCCGTTCTGGAAGAGCTGTACGACATCGTGAACGTCGGCCCCGGGATTGGGGCGTTCACTAGTGGTATCAGTATGGCTTCGGCGGGCCGCGGGATTGGTGGTGCGACCGGAAGCGCCGTACGGCAGTGGGGTGCCCAGGCTGGTGGTGATGGTGCTGGCCGACTGGTGAACAACCGGTTCGGCAAGATGAAGGAATTCGTTCTTGAGCGGGTGCCGTCGTTCCTGACGAAGGCTCCTACCGGTATCGGAAATCTCATCGGTATCGTCGCAGGCGCCTTGGCTCCGACCGCAGGTCAACTCTTCTGGGATGACGTGTGGAAGGGCGACGGAAATATCCTTCAGCGTGGCGGCCGGTTCATGGCCGACATGGTTAAGTCGCTACCGTCGATCTTGAAGGATCTCGTCACTAATATCTGGGATGCCGGTACGGAAATCCTTGGTGCTCTGAAGGATGCGATCTCCGACCCGAAGGGCTTCTTCGAGGGAGCGATCAGCTCCGTGAAGGACATGTTCCAGGGGATGGTTGATCAGGTCCGCGAAATGGTCCGCCTCATGCAGGAGATCTGGTCGAATCCTTCTGAGTACGCCAAGGAAGTTTTCGACAACTTCATTGGTCGAGTGCGCGAGCTGATGCCGAACACCGAGGGCCTATTCGCCTTTGCTGACGGCGGAATTGTTCCCGGATACTCCCCTGGAAACGATAGCGTACCTGCGGTCCTTTCACCCGGTGAAGCCGTGCTCCGTCCGGAGGCTGCTCGCCATCTCGGGTACGCGATGGTGAATCAGCTCAACTCCAAGGCGAAGTCCGGCACCCTTTCTGCGGGCTCAAAGTTGGAGTGTGAGACTCCGGTCCCTGACGCGAAGGCGTACGAGGAGGCGGTAGCGAAGGTCCGAGCCGCCCTCGATTCGCTGACGAAGGCTGTACGGGCTCATCGCACGTCGGCCTCAGCCGACTGGGACCAGGTGACCGCCAAGGTTCGCACCTCGGTGGACAGCGGGATCAGGCCCGCCCAGCAGCGCTGGGTTCAGCACCTTCAGGGCCCGCTCACGCAGGCCGAGCGGAACTTTCAGAACACCAACCGGTCCACCTGGGCCAACGTGGCGTCGCAGGTCTCTTCGTCGGTGTCGAACGTCAGCAGCTCGTTCACGCGGCTTCGCTCGAACCTCGACCAGACGAAACGGTTCTTCGAGACCAGCTCCAGCCGCATCCGTGAGGTGTGGCGGTCGGCCATGTCCTACGTGGACAGCTCCACGAGGAGCACGGTCGCCGGGCCGTACAACCGTGGCGCGGTCTCGATGATGTCCGCGATGGCCAAGCTGGCCGGCACGAAGGCCCCGCTCGACGCGGTGCACTTCGCTGCTGGTGGCATCGTGCCCGGCTATCAGCCGGGCGTAGACACCGTTCCCGCGATGCTCTCGAAGGGCGAGGGAATCCTTCGTCCCGAGGTCGTTCGCGCCCTTGGTGCGGAAACGATCCTGCGCTGGAACGAGCAGGCCCGTAAGGGCGGCCACGTCTACGCCAACGGCGGGGTCGTCGGTCAGCAGTCCTGGTCTGGGGCTTCTGGCTCGGACTGGGTGAAGAAGCACAAGGACGACGACTACGACGGCTACACCAGCGCTTTCAAGGCGGGCTGGAAGTCGGTCGTCAAGCCGATGCTCGACACCGTTTCGCGGCGCTTCGGGGTCGCGGGTGGGCTCAACTCCGCGGGCTTCGAGAAGGCGCAGCCCTGGCTCCAGAAGTGGACTTCGTGGGTTGACAAGCACACCTCCGGTGGAGGCGGTGCGGTCGTCAAGAAGGCCATTGAGGAGTTCCAGAAGGAAGCCCCGATGGTGGGCGGCTCGAAGTACAACCTGGGTAACGGCGAAGCCTGGTGTGCGGACTTTGTCTCGTACGTCGTGGATAAGGCCGGTGCCAATCAGGCGTACGGAAATTCCCCGAAGGGTGCTCCGCAGAATCGCTGGCCGGCAGTGGCCACCTGGAACGCCGCAATGCGGCATGTTCCCGTTTCGCAGTCGCAGCCCGGCGACCTGATGACGTACCGGGGCAACGGTCACATCAACATCAAGACCGGTGCTGACGAAACCATTGGCGGCAACGAGTCCAACTCGCTTCGCCGTCAGCGCGGTTACTGGAAGTCGGCTACCGCGGCACTCCGTCCTACGGGCGGTGCGACCACGGCTGTCGGTCCGGTTCTGAATCCCTGGCCGGGATCGGTCCCGAAGTTCTCGGGGACGCTCGGTGGGGGTGTTGACGGGGAGATCGGCAAGGCCATCGCGAAGGCGATGGGCCTGACTGGTGTCTCGGGTTCGAAGTGGGCCGAGGGTATTGCGACGATCATTCGTCGTGAGTCTGGTGGAAATGCTCGGGCGGTCAACAACTGGGACTCGAACGCCAAGGCCGGCAACGCTTCTCGCGGGTTGATGCAGGTAATTCCCCCCACATTCAAGGCGTACCACCAGGCCGGTACCTCGTGGGACATCTTCGATCCTGTGGCGAATATTGCTGCGGCGATCAACTACATCAAGGCCCGTTACGGCGACATCAGTCGCGTGCAGCAGGCCGACCCGTCGAAGCCTCCGAAGGGCTACTGGACCGGAACGAACTATGCGTCTCCCGGCCTTGCTCTCGTGGGCGAGAAGGGTCCGGAGTTGATCAATTTCCGTGGCGGTGAGCGGGTCTACAACAACGGGGAAACCCGTGACCTTCTCGGGTCTCGCTACGAGATCCACATCCATGAGGCCAAGAGTGAGGACACGACTCAGGCCGTGATTCGCGGCCTCAAGTACGTGGAGACCATGTACGGCATGTAACAGGTGGCATGAAGGGCCCCGGCTTCGGTCGGGGCCCTTTGTGTTGCCCGGATAGCGAGGTATTCAATGCCAATTCCGGGTTATCGACTCCCCAGTTGGGAGGACAACAAGCCCATCGTCGGTGTACCGCCGCAGCCGGATCGCTGGGGCCACACCAAGGTCACGATCCAGGGCGCCAACGGCACGGGGGAAGTGATCCCCTTGACTGACTTTTCGGGCCGGGCCTGGCCCGCCATCTTTCTGCAGGACGGTGCGACCGGCCTCGACATGCCTCCGATGGAGGTTCGCTCGGACACATCTCCGAACCTCGATGGGGGCTGGTACCGCTCCACCAGGGCGGCCGAGCGCGAGGTCCTGCTCCCCCTCTACCTGTACGGCATCGACCGCAGGACGATCCGCGATCTGAAACGGAAGCTGTCCCGAACCCTGAATCCGCGGAACGGGTACTGCGTGCTGCGGTTCACCGAGGGCGACAGCACATCGCGATACCTCACCGCCTACTACAACGGCGGCATGGAGGGCAACGAGGGCTCGGACGACGCCGGGTTCACTTGGTGCCGGTACGGCATCCAGCTCACCGCTATGGACCCTTGGTTCTACGGGGACCGCGACGTGATCGCAGAGTGGAAGACCGGCGTCGGCAAGGTCTTCCTGAAAGGGCCGGGAAAGCCGTTCCTTCCGTTGACCATCACTGAAGGAACTATCTCCTCGCGCGGGGTGACGATCTTCAATCCGGGCGATGTTGAGGCATGGCCGGTATGGGAGATCGCTGGTCCGGTTCGTTCGTTCACGATCTCCAGTCCGGATGGCCGCTCCTTCGGCATCAACCCGCAGGACCCCAAGGTGGACCTGATCGCGTCCGGCGAGTCGCTGACGATCGATACCCGCCCCGGCTACAAGACCATCACCCGCAGCAACGGCGAGAACTTCTGGCCGAAGCTCGATCCGAACCCCGCGATGTTCGAGCTGCCTGCCGGTGAGTCGAAGGTCAACGTCCATATGAATCCGGGTGCTTCCGATGCGGCTCTGCGCCTGAAGATCTCCCCTCGCTTCGAGAGTTACTAGGAGGAGTCATGGGTTACAGGATTTTCGTCCGTGACTCTCCTGGTGCGGACGGCAGGATGCCGCTCCTCGGTGAGATCGACACGTGGTTGAAGCTCGACTTCACAGCGCGGTTCAACCAGCCCGGCTCCTGGCAGTTGCTTGTCAGGGTCGGCACACCGCACGAGCGGCTGCTGAAGCAAGGCCGCGGAATCGTCATCTACCAGGATGGCGTTCCCGATCCGATCTTCAGCGGCGCCATCGACGCTTTTGAGAAGTACTGGACGGTAGAGCAGCACACGGGGCCTGGCTCCGTGTTCGTGGGCGGGAAGTGCGACAACCAGATCCCCTTCAACTACCTGGCCTTTCCTTCGGTCGTCGGTGGAGGCACGGACGCGATGAAGCTCCGCCCCATCTCGAACCAGTGGGAAGGCATCGACCGCAGGCCAGCCGGTGGCTCGGTGGGCCAGGCCATGTGGGTGGAGTGCGATCTCGCCTTCGGTGCCCGCGCTTTGTCGGACCGTGCACTGCCCGGCGTCGTCGTCGGCGCGAACCCCAAGGTGGGCCAGGAGGTCAAGGACACGCTCCGATATGACAACTTGGGCACGAAGTTCGGTGACTGGCTCAAGGACAAGAAGACGTTCTTCCGGTTCCTCTACAACCCGACCTCGCAGAAGATCGAGCTGAAGATCGACAACTGCCGGGACCTCGGCAGGACGATCCGGTTCTCCCCCGAGCTGAGCAACATCAAGCAGTACACGTGGCAGCTCAAGGGGCCCTCGGTCACCCGCGCCATCGTGGCGTGCCAGGGCGAGGGCAAGGACCGGTACATCTACCAGGCGAAGGACGGCGAGGCCGAGAAGGTCTGGGGCCTGGTGGTTGAGCAGTTCATTGACCGCCGTGACATCCCGCTGAAGACCGTGAAGGGCAAGGTCGAGCTGGTCGTCCGGAAGAGCGACGACGGGACCGAGGACATCGGGACCGGCCCGGACGGCAAGCCCTGGCCCGGCAAGACCCCGGCTGAACAGAAGGCCGCGGCTCTCAAGCACTACACGGAGGCCGTCCAGGAGGCCGCGAAGAACGCTCTCAAGGAGGGCGAGAAGTCAGGCCATTTTCAGGTGTATCCGATCGACACTCCGCAGTGCATGTACGGCCGGGATTACGTCGTGGGCGACATCGTCACAGTGGAAGCGGACGGCCAGACGATCACGGACAAGGTGAATGAAATAACCATCACCGTGGACGACGGGGGCCGAGTAGAAACGGTGACTCCGAAGATTGGCGATCAAGGCACCGGACAGCCTTTGAACCTCTACAAGCAGGTCTTTGAAATGCGAGAGAAGCTGCGCAAGTTGGAAGCGAGGATGTAAATGGCTGAGATCAGTTACCCGTTCGACAAGGACTCCAACATCGGAAAGCCCGAAGAGGGCGGAGGCCGGCAGGCCGTCACGCAGAACGACTGGCAAAACATGGCGACGCAGTTCGCAGACGACCGGATCGACCACGTTCTGAACAGCGGGAACATGGTCGCGGAGTCGATGCCGTTCTACGCCGAGGTGTACGACGCGAACACCATCAAGGTGCAGCGAGGCGAAGCGATGGTCGGCGGCTTCTACTACAAGCTGGACGCGGCGACGACGGTCCGCGTGGAACACAACCTGGACCAGAAGTACGACCGCCAGGACCTCTTGGTTATCCGGGCCGATCTCGCCAAGGGCTACGCCAAGTTGGAGGTGTCCCAGGGAGCGGCTACGGCCAACCCCCAGGTGCCGAAGGTCCTCAAGGAGCGCGGAGGCCGCTGGGAGCTGCCTCTCTACGTGATCCGTGTGCCGAAGAAGCAGGGACAGCCAGTCATCTCCCCCGTGCACCCTTACAAGGCTCCGGAGGACGTTTCCGCGGTGGCCCCGGCACAGTCGGTAGCCGCCCACCAGGCGGAGGGTTCATTCATCCGCAACCTTGCTCCGTCGGCTGGCGGTGGCCAGTACGAGGCGTTCGCGGGTGCTGACGGCCTCACCATCACACGGGACCTGGGCGCCACAAGGACCTACACCCCGGGGATTCGATACACGCGAGTCACCCCGAAGGGTCTGGTGGCTCGTGGCCGCTATCGGCGTATCGCTCCGAACCTCATCTGGTACTCGATCGACATCAACAATCCGACGAACACCGACTACTGGAATGACGCGAAGGACAACTGCATATCCTTCACTCTCCCTAAGGATGCACCCCTCAATGGCACCAACGGCCAGGTTTTCTCCGGGGTCATGGTGAACGGCGGGTATGACGCTGGGATGCCCAACTTCGTGGACCTTCGCGGATATTCATGGGGTGGCCACAAGGGCGACTACGTTCGGATGCTTTACCAGAACGCCAAGTACCTGCATGAGGGCCTTGATTACCTCCGCGTGTTCCCCCGCAAGTCCTACATCCTCTTTTCCGGCGTCTACGAGACGCAGGGCCTCAAATAGCTGGAGGGCTCATGGCACGCAACGTATTTGGCGGCACGGCTGCTGACGCGGCCGAGAATGAATCTGGTGGCCGCCTGCCGAACCTGAAGGGCCGGGTCTACCTCACGGAGGAGTCTCCGGACGAGGTGAAGGATCTGCTCGACATGGCGGGCAACGAGCTGAAGGACGGCCTCCTCACCGACGAGCGAGGCATGATCCCGATGTTCCAGGGCCCTGATGGGGTCGAGCAGCTATGGGTGGACTTCAATGCCGGCCGGGTCATGCTGACCCCGAACGATGTCGGTACGAGGCTGAAGGCGCACACCGAGTCCTTCGACCCGCACGGCGCGAAGCAGTACACGGACAGCCGCCTGGACGCCTTCCTCTCCAAGGAAGGAGGGGAGGTCAGTCTGCCCGCGAATCAGCGCTGGCTCGGGCTGATGAACAGTTCGACCGCGCCGGGCGGGGACACGATCTATCAGAGCAACGGCGGCTCCACGTACAACTTCACCCTTCGCCAGAACGGCTCGGCGACTTTCCACCAGCACACCAAGTCGCACATCCCCGTGGAGATTCGCGCCGGGTCCAAGTCTGCTGGTGCCGAGGTCAACGGCAACGCGTTCGTCATCAACGGCAACGAGTTCGCCAACGGCAAGGGCTCGTTCAAGGTCAACTGGGAAGGCTCCATCGACACGGGCGGGGACATCACAACCCGCGGCGACGTGAACGTGGGCGGCACCGTGAGCGCGGCCAACATCGGTACCGCACGGGTGTTCTCCGGGACCACCGATCCGAAGGACCAGGGCATTGCTCTCCGTCCCGGCGATGTGTGGGTGAACTATGGCGCCTAGCTCTCCCTACAACAAGATGTTGGTCTGGGACGGGACCACGTGGGTCGAGGGCAAGAAGGTCATCTGGGACGGCTCGAAGTGGGCCGAGAAGCCCTCGGTGCAGATCTGGGATGGCGTCCAGTGGATGTTCAAGTACCCGGACCCCGTGTACTACCCGACGTGGCACGACTCCAACGGCGGGATCAAGGACGGCGAGTACCGCACCTTCAAGCTGCCGAAGGATCTGCGCCTGGGTGATTTCGTCGTGACGCTCTGCGTCTCCCGCGACTCCATGCCGCAGCTCCTCAACCCGGCCGGGAACCTGACCGGCACCAAGCAGCTCGCCTCGGGCACCTGGGTCTCCTGCGTCATGTTCCGCTACGACGGCGAGTGGAACCTCCGCAACGGTGACGCAGTGCGCTGGAGGGTGCCTGGCGGTGGCGAGTCCTCCATCGCGAACTACGTGTACCGGGGAGCTGAGACACGAGATATCCCCATCACTCCGTTCTACGAGGTGAAGGAGTACGCGAACGTCAGCGAGGTCCCCCTCAACTCACCAGCGGGCAACACGACCCTGTATTTGGCCCTGACCGAGGCGAAGAACCTTACTAACGTGCAGTTCCCCGAGGGAGTGACCTCCCACAGGCCGCCGATCCAGGGCGTCTTCGGGGAGTTCCAGCTCCTCATTCATTCCGGGGACATGCCCGGCACGGGCAGCGAGGGATTCGGCAAGGTCCTCTTCGACACCACCGTGCCGGCCGCTTCCGTCATCACCGTCAAGATTCCCGGTGACCCCAAGAGCCAGCCGGTTTGGGTTCTTGGCGATCAAATGGCCTCGATCCTCGGTAAGACGACCATTCTTCAGTGAGGTGATTCATGCCCAAGCCGAATCTGACCAAGTGGGGCAAGCGGGAAGTGGTAAACCCGAAGGCGATGACTGATCGCATCACAGCCCCGCAGAAGTACTACGGAAAGATGCCGTACTTTGCCGCACAGGGCTGCGCCAACAATACCTCGAATCCTCGTAGCGGAATGGCGCTCTACAAGGGGAAGATGATCGATGTGACGTGGCCCAAGAACAAGGTTAAGCAGTTCGGGTTCACGACTTCCGCAGACGGAAAGTACTTCATCGTCCCCGAAGATGGCATCTACCACATGTACTTCCAGGCATCCACCTACGGAGACAAGAACCGCACCATAGGAAGCAACATCAACGTCTACATCGAGGCCGAGAACAATGCGGCCGGTAACGGCGCGGTGGGTGAACTTGGTGTGGTGATTCAGCAGCACTTGACCACGAACTACTACCACACCACCCCAGTGGGGGTGACCGAGTTCCTGACCAAGGGCACCAAGCTTAAGGCGAAGGTCTACCTCGACGGCGGCGCAGAAGGCCACTGGGTAATTGCTGACGGCGCAATGGATACCACCTTCTACGCCTTCATGATCTCTCCGAGTTCCGAGGGCTGGCACTATGCCACCCCTGGGCCGGCGTCATCGATGAAGCGCTGGACCGACGACGAGTTCGTTGACGAGATTCGCATGAACGAACAAACCACCGCTCAGTTCAACGCCCTGGAGAACCGGGCACGGGTGACCGGCCGCGGTGTCACCTTCAACTGGAAGGGCCAGCGCGAGGACAAGAATGCGGTCACCTGGGCTGCCATCTACCGAAACAGCACGAAGCCCGGCTGGCTCCAGGACACGGAGGCTGCCCCCGGATGGGGCGCCAAGACAGCCGTGGAGATTCCCTGGGACGGCATCTACCTCGTTTCCGTCATCGGCAATGCTCGGCACAACACGCAGCCCGTTGCGAACGTCCAGTACATCTACCAGATCGGCGTCTACGGCAGTGGCGGCATGAGCGCGAAGCCGATCCTGCTCAGCCAGGGCGGCAACACGCGAACGGACCATGAGTCGGGCCAGATCATCAGCGACGTGGTTCCCCTTAAGGCCGGGGACAGGCTGAACGTCCGCTTCTGGGGTGCCAACACGGCAACGAACTGGGACTCAGGCCGCAGCGGATCGGTGAGCGGTAGTCGCTGGTGGAATTTCGCAGTCACCTACCTCGGAAGGGGGACCTATGGCAGCGGTGGATGAGAAGTGGACTAGTCGTCAGAAGATAGACGCAGCCACAATGAACCGCGCTTCTTACGCGCCGATTCAAACCCTGGCCAACCCCCCGAGCATGCGGGCGGCCGGTATGTCCAATGACAACGTGACCGGCGAAGTTCCGATCACCTGGAAGCAATTCAGCACCGTGGGCGGGTTTACATCTAGCAATCGGAGAGACTTCAAGCCGCCCTTGGCCGGCCTCTACTGGGTGACGTGCACAGCCACGATGACAACCCCAGGAAACTGGAATGGGCTAACTAGCACGGGAACCTTGCTAATTCAGGTGGGAACCACTGACGGCTCCTCAACTCCGACAATCCTGAAGGGCTTCACCTCGACCAAGGTGAAGGGAAGCTACCAGTCTGTTCACACTTCCGGCCTGATGTTCTTGAACGCTAGACAAACCATCTGGACTTCGATCCAAAGCTACGGCGGGACATGGACAAAAGCCAAATCCGGGAACCCGGATGAAGCGCTCTCCTCCTTCTCCGCGGTTCTCATATCTCCCGACGCGACCGGTTAGCGAGGCCGCATGAATACGACGACTCTCATATTGAACCTCTTCGGAATCGTAGGAATCCTAGCCACCGTGATCGGTGGCTTTGTTGTTGTCCGGGCTGCGAAGGAAGCCAAGACAGCCGAGGTATGGAAGGCCGAGGCCGAAGCCCAGAAGGCTCGCGCTGACCGCCTTCAGGAGGACCTGACCGAGATCAAGGACCGCCTTGGTCGCATCGAGGAAGAGAACAAGCGCCTGGTGCAACTGGTCTCCATCATCGACCCAGAGCGACTGAGCATCTTTCGCCACAACTGAATGAACGAACCAACTGCGACCAGTTAGTTCACGCAGGGGCCGTCCGGCTGGGCGGCCCCTTTGTCATGCCCGGAAGGGGGCAACATGAGTCAGGTTTCAAAGGTCCTTTCCATAGCCAAGGGAGAGGTCGGCTACCAGGCAGAGCGCGCTCCAGGTGAGCGCCCCTCTGGACATCAGAAGTACTCGGCGCAGGTTCCGGGGCTTGAGTGGTCCAACTACCAGCCCTGGTGCGCGACCTGGACGAGTTGGGTCGCCATGAAGGCCGGTGTCGCCGCCCTGTTTCCGCGCACTGCCTCTGTGTGGACCGCGATGAACTGGTTTAAGCAGCGCGGCCGTTGGAGCGCCTACCCGGCTGTGGGCGCCCAGGTCATTTACGGGACGACGGGCAGCACGCATACCGGTATCTGCTACGCCTACGACGAGACCTACATATACACCTACGAGGGGAACACGTCCCTCACGAACAACGCCAACGGCAACAAGGTCATGGCCCGCCAGCGCCGACGCCGCGACGCCTACGTACACGGCTACGGCCTGCCGGCCTTCACTGAAGGGATCGTCACCGCAGACCCCACCAGGAAGGGCAAGGCGGGATTCACCTACGCTGCCAAGGCCGCGGGTTCGACCAGCGGCAACGGGGACTCCTCGGGTACGAGCACGAGCCGGTACAAGGTCAAGAAGGGGCAGACCCTCGGCGGCATTGCAGCCGTTCTCGGCGTCTCCCTGGCGGCGCTCCTGGCGGCCAACCCCGGCATCAAGAACCCGGACGTGGTCCATCCGGGGCAGGAGATCAACGTCCCAGCTAAGCCCAAGCCCCCGGCCAAGCCGAAGCCTCCGACCGAGAAGCCCAAGCCCAAGCCGACGAGGCCCCCGACGAGCGGGGGAACGTACACGGTCGTCCGGGGGGACTCGCTCTCCTCGATCGCCAACCGATTCGGTGTCAGTCTGACCCAGCTCATGAGCTGGAACCCCGGCCTGGCTGCCAATCCCCATCTGATCTTCGTCGGGCAGAAGGTGAAGGTCCGCGGTGGCAAGCACGCCGCCCAGCCGACGCCGACCGTCGTGAAGGAGCTGAAGCCCCGTGAGCAGTTCCGTCCCTCGAAGCCTGTTGCGCCTGCGGTTCAAAAGCCCTCACAGGATGACCGTCTGGCCCGGATCGAGAAGGAGCTGCGAGAGGTCAAGGGCAAGCTCGATGAGGTCTCCGGGAAGCTCGACAAGCTGACTCCGCAGACCAGTCGGAAGCCGACCGAGGAGCCCGAGCCCGTGAAGCCGGACGTGCCGGTTCAGCCCGAGGTCTCGACGCCAACGCAGGTGCCCGTCGTCCCCCAGCTCGTCATCCCGACCCCGGAGGTTACTCATGCTCCGTAAGCACATCGTGCGCCTTCTTGGCGCCCTGGCCGCGCTGACTCCCTGGCTGGTCGCACAGTTCCCGGGTATCCCATGGGAGGCGCTGATCCCGTTCTCGCTCGCCCTGCTCGGTGGCGCTGAGGTCGCACAGCGGGTCGAGGACCAGAAGACTGGCACCGCCCTCTCCGAACCCTCCCCCGACGAGGCCGCAGCAGCGGCCCACCTCCGTCTCGCGCTCCTGGAGACGGAACACGCTTCCAAGGGTGGGACCTTGGAGGAGTAGATGAGAACACCCGTGAATGAATGAACTAACCACAACACAATGGTTGGTACAAAATGGGTACAAAAAAGAGCCGGGGCCCGCTTGGGGCCCCGGCTCTCGTCAGTTTCACCTCAAGGGCTCAACCATTCTCTGCACCCGACAGTATCGGACGCCACATCTCCAACTGGGCGACAGTCCTTTGGAGTTCACTGACCACCTTGTCAAGCTCGGCCTCCGTCGTGACCTCGAAAGAACCAGACTCGCCTTCGATCTCGACGTATGGCCCTGTCTGTCCGCCACCTAGCCTGCCCCCAATCATACGGAGGCCGAATCTTGGGGGCTGGAATCCCTTAGCGCGCGGGACATCCCAAGTCAGCGGCTCACTTTCGTGGAATACACCGTCACCGACGATGAGCGGCGGTGCATCCCTCTCATGCTCGGCGACACACCAAGTCGGACAATCTCCGCAAGATTGACTATGGACGATCGAGTTGTACATAAAATAAGAAACTACCCCAACTTGTTCGTTGCGATGCAGTCGGGGCGTCGCCAGGCCACCCCCGACCTTGAACGCAGCCGTTACTCGTTGACGTGCTTCACGGCCTTGTCCAGGATCGGCAGCTTGCCCGGACAGTGCTGCTTGTAGATGGCCCGGTAGGCGTCTTCCGCGGCCTTGTCCGCTCTGGACTCGGGAACCCCGTTGTCGGCTGCGAGGTTGGCGATCGTGATCAGACCACCACTGACGCCCCCAACTGCTACGCCCTCGTCCTCGGGCTTCGAGCAGAGGTCCTTGACGGACAGGTCCCACACCTTGTCCTCGCTGATCCAGCCCCCGTTATCCTTCACGGCCTGGACGACGTACGCCTTCGGAGAGTCGGCCGGCTCGCTCGCCTGGCCCTCGCTGCCACTACTTCCACAGCCGGAAAGCGTGGCTGCCACCCCGAGGGCGAGCGTGACGACGAGGGCAGTCTTCCTTGTGTGCATATGCCTAACCTATCGACATATGCGACACCGTTGATCATGGGGACTAGCGAAGCCCCAGTTCGTTCATGCCAAACGAAAGGGCCCCTCCGGTTGGAGGGGCTCTCACGTCGAAGCTGGGACTACGGGACCGCTTGCCCCAGCTTCACGACCTTGATCGGACGACCAGGCTGGCCCGTCCGCAGAGACTCGACCACAGCGCCGATCCGGATCACAGCGGATTCGACGTCTCCTGCCTCCGCCCCGAGCTGTCGGAGCAGCGAGGACCAGGCGACGCCTGTCGGCCCGGCATCGCTCAGAATCGTCTTCAACTCAGCGTCCAACGTCAGCCTCCTCCATCTTGTCCATGTTGATCCAAAGGCCGGGTGCCCAGCGTCGCGCCAGGTTCGCGTACCTCCCCTGCACGATGCGGTTCGGCCGCCTCTGTGGCATCTGGCTGGGGCTCACAGCAGGTCTGCCATCGAAATGGCCATCTGGTCCTCCTGGCGCTCTGAGATCGCCTTCGACGGCCCCACCTCCTTCTGCTTCGCCGTCTTCTTGGCTGGGGTCTTCTTCGCGGCGGCCTTCTTGCCCGCCGCCTTCTTCAGGGTCGGGGTCGGCCGCTGGGGAACGACCGAGAGCTTCGGCCGCTCCTCCTTCTGCTCCTGGCCCTGGCCGACCTCGGGCTTCCCCTCAACCAGACGGATCACGAACGAGGGGGCACCGCCCTTTGCACCGGAGCCCTTCCGCTCCATCTCGACATCCGGCATTCGCTCGATCGCTGCGTTCAGCGAGTCGGCGTTGCCCCGGGTACCGAGCGACCGCAGCATGAGCGTGCGGGTGCACTCCCCGCCATAGCGGTGCAGCGTCTCGCGGATGATCTGCTCGATGGACTTCATGGTGCGGCCCGTTCCCTGCTGTGCCTCGTTGATGAGCTTTTCGGTGCAGGCCATCGAGTACTCGATGATTTCCTTCGCGGCCTCCCACGCCTTGGCCGAGACGACCGTCTTCCGCTCGGCCGCCGTGAGGATGCAGGCGAGACGGATCAGGTTCTCGTCCCCACGCTCGATGAAGCACGAGACGTTCTCGGGTAGCTCGGCCATGCGGTCATCGAAGGCCAGCCGGTAGGCGTCGTGCTTCTGCGCAGCCTCCGGGGACAGCTCCATCACACGGACCTTCTCCC
This sequence comes from Streptomyces sp. NPDC086554, assembly GCF_040686095.1. Lineage (NCBI taxonomy): Bacteria > Bacillati > Actinomycetota > Actinomycetes > Kitasatosporales > Streptomycetaceae > Streptomyces > Streptomyces sp. NPDC086554. Next base: position 10,095 of record NZ_JBFBJK010000040.1, on the reverse strand, counting down.
GAGCCCACTTGTAGGCGCGGGTCAGAGCGGGGGTTTCCTTCACCGCGGAGAGCGGGTTGCCGTTCGAGGTGGGCAGGTTCTTCGACTTGTCCACGATGAAGTGCGGGATGCGGTTGAAGGCACCGCCAAGCGCGTGCTCGGGCTTCACCAGCGGCGCCCAGCGGCCAGGCTGAATGTGGACGTGGTAGCCCATGAGAGGCCGCTCGATCCGCTGCTCCTCGCGCTTCCCTCCCTTGCCCTTGGTGGTGTTGGCGACGGCCACTCCGTCCCACGCGTTGATGAGCTGATCGTGGTAGGTGGCGTCACGGTTGGCGCGCTTGAGGATCGACGCCCATTCGTCTTCCGCGACCATCACGCGACCGTCCCGGCCGTCCTCGGAAGTAAGTGACTCCTGCTCGACCTCGAAGAGGGTCGTCACGAGTGCCGGCCCGCTGCTGATCCCCTTCCGGGACCTGGTGGCGAGGAACCCACCGATCGACGGGCCAACGACCGCTAGTGCAGTGGCCAGTGCGAAGCCCTTCCGTCCGAGCTTCGACCGTCCGACGAGCGCCGACCAGAACACGGTCGGCCGCCCGTTGGGCTGGAGGACCTGACCGTTGACGGCGGCCGAGAACAGAGAGAGCGTCGCCGCGTAGACGCCCACGGCGTCCGCCTCGGTGTGCGGCATGGCCGCCTTCACCGCCTTACCGAGCGGGCCGTACGCCATCTTGTTGAACTGCTGACTCACGTCGATCTCCTTACGCTGCTGCGGTGTTGGTGACGGCCTGGCCGAAGAGGTCCGCGAAGTACGCGGCGAACCTGTCGGCGTGCTCCTGGCACAGGTCGTAGGTGTCGTCCTGGACTTGCAGGGTGGTGACGGCTTCTCGCTGCTTGTCCTTCGCTGCGCAGCCGTCGCAAGTGATCTGTTCGACCATTCGTCGCGCCATTTCTTCGCTCCTGAACTGAGGGGCCATGAACAAAGGGCCGCCCCACTGGGGCAGCCCTCGGCTCAAAGCTCATCGGGTCACGCGTCGTGCTGCTTGTGAACCTGGTAGGCGTACCGACCGAACGGGGTCACGTCCTCGTCGCTGTCGATGAACTCGAAGTTGCGGAGGCGAGCGGACGACGTACCGAGCCCGGAGACCTTCCCGCCCTTGCCTCGCGGAACGTCCCCGACGAGCTGACCGAGGACCTTGAGGTTGAAGCCCGTCAGCGTGTGCACGCGCTCCAGAAGCGTCATGTCCTCGATGCGGGCCGTGCGCTCGCAACCCGAGCCCTCACGCTTGTGCCAGTTCTTCTCGCGGCCTTCCGGGACCGGCAGCGGCCGGTAGTGCTTGGCCGCCTCCTCCTCGCTCTCGATGACGCCAGAATCCAATTTCGTTACAGGAGTGGCGGAAGGGGCGTCCGAGGGACCGTCGAGGACCGAGCGGCGGTACGCCTCCTGGATGTCGTCGGGGATGCGGCCACGGTCGTTGACCTTGAAACCGTTGCCCTTGGCCCACTCGCGTACGGCCTTGGTGTCGAGCTTGTTGCCGTTGCGGGCTGCGGGCCGCTGGACGGGTCGGCCGGCCTCGTCCCTGGCCTTCCTCCCGGCCTCGATGTACGGGGCCAAGAGCGCGCGAAGCTCCTGCTCGTTGTCTCCGGTCAGGTCGATCTCGTAAGAGACTCCGTCGAGCCCGAACGTGACGTTCGAAATGGTGCCGGGCTCACTGCTCTCCGTGCCGTCGATGTCGTCAATGAAGAGGGTGATGAGCTTCTGGGCCATGGCGCTTTGCCTCCAAGGGATGGGGTGTTGGGTTGACCGACTGGCCATGGCAAAGGCCCCGACCGAAGTCGGGGCCTCACCAAGGCTGTTCGGGGCTTAGCCGTACTGCTCCTCGTACATGGCGATCTCGGCCGTGTTCAGCCGTGCCAAGACCTGATCAACGAGGATGGTCGGGAAGTTCAAGAGCGTGTGTGCTTCCTCCGCGCCGCACGTGAAGTGCGTCGGCTCCCCGTTTCCGGCGAGCGTGAAGTGTGCGGCCCCGTCGTCGTCCGTCCAAATGTCGAGCCACATCGGAACTGTCATCTCCAGGAACGAGTCGCACTCGTCCACGGGGCAGGGGTAGCGGGTCAGGTTGTCGCTCATCAGGGGGCCTTTCGGATTGCGGTTATCTCGATGTCGTCGGCCCGACCGGCCGCCCCGTAGTGGCTGATGCTGAGCATCAACGGGAACTCCTCCAGCGGGTTGCGGCCGTCCTCCAGCACGCAGAGGCGGAGCCACGAGAACCCCTCGGCGTCCGTGAACTCGACCTGCCATTTGGTGATGCCGTCGCTCATAGCTCGACCTCTTCGGGCTCGGCCTGGAAGAACTTCACGAACACCGGCTTCAGTGCCGCCCGCCGTGCCCGCCGCTCCGGGCGGTTGAGGTCACCAGGCAGCACGGCAACCGCTCGATCTATCAGCAGATGCGGCGAACGGTTCCGGACGTGGACCGCACAGCGTTCGCACGATGCCCACGCCTCGGAGTAGACGCGCGTGACTCCGCCCTCGATGTGCACGATGGCCTTGCGGGTGTAGAAGGCGGTCATGGGCACGTCCGCAGAGCAGAAGTCACAGACCCCCAGCAGCCGGCCTGGGTCCTGGGGTACCGGCACGGCCGCGTGGTCCCACTCCTTACCCACCCAATCGGGGTGCACGTACCTGGAGCCCAAGAAGTCCGTGCGGTAGTTCAACGGGGTGCAACAGGTGTCGCACATCCTCTTGTCGGCCTCGGTCACGACGGCTCGACCTCCACGGGGGTAAGGACGATCTCTTGGCCGTTGTCCAGGGCGTAGACCAACTCGTCGCCCTGCACTTCGAGCACTTCGCAGATATGCGCGATGTCGTCCGTGCTCAGACAGAGGCGGGGTAGGCGGCTACTCACTTGCGTACGCTCCGATCTTTTGGAGGAAGGCCCGGCAGCCGTCGCAGATGGCGACGGAGCCGAGTACGGGATGGGGGATGGTCTCGACGGCCGCCCGGCCCTCGTAGACGTGGCGGGCGCTGTACTCGCACGTCATGCCGCAACCGCGTCTTCCGTGATCTGCGTGGTGCGGCTGTCCATGTAGGCCGCTACCGCTTCCTTCACGAGCATCGCGGCCACCGCCGGGGGGTGGTGGTAGTGCTTGGCGGCATCCCCACACATGGCCCAGACGTGTTCCATCTCGGCCCTGCGGCCGTCCATGGTGAGTGCGTGGGCGGCCTCTATCGCGGCCTCTCGGATCTCCGCACGATCGGTCTCGTACGCCTTCATCGCGCCCATGTCGGGCCTTCCTTCCGTGCTGGTGGTGCAGAGTCTTAGCGACTCACCCCCAGACCCTCACACTCCAACTTGAGGGCCTGAGAGAAAGCGGCTAAGCGTCAGTAGTTGCGGACGAAGTGCCAGGTGCCGCGCCCCTCGTACAGGGCGGACTCGCCCGAGAGCAGCCGGTCTTGGGCCTCGCTGATCGCGATGGCCCGCATGTGGCTGTGGTACTCCTTCGGCAGGTTCTCCCAGTAGTGGTCTTCCTGCTCGATGATGTACGCGCCGTAGGCGTTCTCCTCCGGGCCTATCTCTTCCTCCACCGTGCCGATGAACCGGTCTTGGCAGGTCTCGTACAGGTCCTCCGTGTCCACCTCTCCGTGGAAGTGGCTGACCACGACGGCGGGGAAGTCGTCCAACGCGAGAGCGATCAAGTGGAGGTCATCAAGGGACTCGTACTCTCCGAGCGAGATACCGCCGAACCCGTCGTAATCGTGGATCGCGTACTCTTCCGCGCCCTTGATGGGCGACCGCTCCAACATGAGCTGAATCTCATGGTTGATGGAGTCCGGGTCTTGGGTGGCGTCGATCCACTCGCCGTGAAGGATGCCGTTGTTGTACGCGGCGAGGCAGGCCGCATAGATCTGGTGCATGGGGTTAGCTCCTGGGCTTTCGAGCGTCAGCAATGGGGATGATGTCGGGGCATGTGATCTCGTGCGGCTGCTCGCCCTTCTCGGCCGAGTACCAGTCCTGCACCACAAGGTGTGTGATGTTGGCGCGCTTCATCTTGGGTTCGCCGTACACAACCCCGATGACCTTTCCGCGCTGCCACGAGCGAACGTGACGCGTCTTGTACTCGACGCGTAGACCGATCTCGACGGCGGCCGAGCTCACCATCCCGACCACCACGAGCGGACCTCTTCCGGGTCTTCGTCGTAGCACTCGGTTATGACCTCATCCAAGGTGTAGTGCGGGTTATCCAGAAGGGTCATGACCGCGTTAACGACCATGTTCATCAGGTCCGTATCCCGCTCGCTCCCGGTGAGTTCATCGGCCACCAGGTCCGCGCCGTTGTTGACCGCGTTGGAAATGTCCTCGCGAGTCCAGACGTAGACCGGCTCGTGAATCTCTCCGGTGAGTGCTGCCGCGCGCTCGCCCACCTTCACCACGTCGGAACCAATCACCCGCGTGATGTCCTGAGTTACCGTCATTGCTCTTACTCTCCGTCTCGCACAAGCGCCGCGTGTCCGTGCAGGACCGCGACATGCCCCAGATAGGGGGCGGCATCCTTGAAGATCTCTTCTGCCTTTTGGCGTGCGTCGTCGCTCGCATCGCAGGCATTCGCGGACCACACGTAGAAGGTCACGGGCTCGTCTTGGCCGTAGTCGCGGACGTCGTCCGCTCCGGACTCCCACCAGTCCGATTCCCAGTCCATGACGACCGTGTAAGGGTTCATGCCGGGGTGAGCGTGGGCCGCTTCGAACTCTCCGCGAAGCGTCTTCAACAGGTCGAGCGAATCCGCCCCGTTGCCCTTCACGCGCCACTCAAATTCGTGCCACTTGATGCGCTGGATAGCGTCCCGCAGGATCTTGGACGCGACCGAACCCTCTACCGGGCAGACGTGTTCTTCCCACTCGCAGTGACCGCAGTAGACCGTTTCCCCGCCGTCCTCGTAGTCGGACGGGTAGGCCAACAGGTCCATGCGGCATCCGTTGCAGACAACCTTGCCGTAGTCGGTAACCGCCATCACTTGCCGCCCTTCAGGGTCACGGTGTCTATGAGTGAATCGTCAATCTCGTGCCGGTACTTCACTTCGTCTTCGCTGGACACGTCCCACCAGAATTCATCTGCCAACTCCCACGCCGCGTCCTCGTTTTCCGCCTCGATATCGAATCGGTACGTAGCCGTCTGGAAGACCTCAACCTGATACGTCGGCATGGTTCAGCGGCCCTCGATCCAGACGCCGTTATAGTCAATTCGAGCGGCACCGGTAAGGAATCCATCGGCCGCGCCGTGACCCTTGAGGGGCACCCAAATGCCCACATGGTCACCCTTGATGTATTCAACGGTCCCCCGGTAGGCGCCTGCCTTCCACCCCATGTACGGGTCATCACCCATGCGGATTCGGACGCGCTTCCCCACGGGGAAACACGTCAGGTCCAGGGTGCTCATGTGCCGTGTCTCTGCCATCGCATCTCGCCTTTCGTGTCAACTCTCTTCGGTTCTGAGAGTCCATAGCCAGGCTCACACTCCAACGTGTGGGCCTGACTAAAGCCGCTCAGGTACAGCCGGTGGCTACGTCTATCTCGTGCTCGGACCACATGAACAGTTCGCCGCATTCCCAGTGGAAGGCGAACCCGTCCGGGGCCCGATCGGACAGGTAGTCCGTTGCTTCGTCCGCGAAATCGTCCATGTCCCACGCGTCGCTATCCGCTAGCGCGTTGGCGTAGAACGCCTTCAGCAGCCCGTGAATATCAGGGTGGTCGGGCTTATAGCCGTAGCCCATGGCTATCTCGACCACTCGCCCAACGTTGGTCCACCCAAAGTGGCCGTCCAGCCAACAACCGGCCGCTTCAATACCGATCGCATTCATATGCTCACACTCCAACCTAGATACCCAACTTGAAGCCACCGTGCGGCCAGCGCACGGGGGAGCAGGTCTCACAACCACGCTGGACCTCTCGCAGGTCCCCGACCGTGGGATACCGCGACATGTGCCGCATTGTGTCCACGTAGACCGGGATGCATTCGCACTCGCCCTCTTGCTCACGGTCGGCGCAGTCGTAGCAGACCCGATCGGACGGGTACTCACCCGTTTTGATCCACTCGTCACAGTCCATGCATTGGCTGTATTCGAGTGAGGCCAACGCGTCTTCCACATCACAGGATGAGCAGTTGGAGCAGTGCGGGACTTCCGGCATTTGCCGGATCACATCATCGCCCGTGACCCCTCCAGGGAGCCGGTACAGGTCCTCAATCATCTTGACTGCGTTGTCCCATTCGAGATCAGACAGTCGCTCATCATCCAAGACGGGATAGCCGCCCAGGGCTCGCCCGATGCTGCGGGCAATCTCGTGCCCGGCACGGTTGGACGCGTCCCACACGAGCCACCCATTCACCTCATGGGTTTCGACCCCGGCCGACTTGAACGCTTCCCGTGCGGACTCATAGTTGACCCGCAACAGGTTCTCTCGACAGTCGCAGTTGTAGTACCCGTATTCGGACCACGTTTCGAGCGGTTCGCCCGTACCATCATCCACCAGGCCGAAGCCTGCCCAGCACATTTCCCGCGCCTCTTCGGCGAAGTCATCAAGGCTGTGCCGATAGTACGGCTGACGCTCCGCGTACTCCCGAGCGAACTCATTGAACTTGACGTCAAGAATCGTCATCGCTGTACCTTTCGTTTGATGACTAGCTCGGCACAGACAGACTCACACTCCAACTTGTGAACCTGCCTGAACCAGACTAGGCAGCGTTAAGAATGACCATGATCTGACACAGGGCACAGAGGTACCCGGCACCTTCGGTCCACCACACAAACCGCGTGCGCTCGCACTCTCGACACGTCCCGAGCGCCATCACTTTTCGCCTTTATCTCGCGGTATCAGAACCTCTCTGATACTCACCCCCACACACTCAGTCTCAGACGCTTAGAGGCGCACCTAGGCCCGTCGCTCACGGCTTTGGGTCTGTACGCTGGACACGTCGTGTTGATGGGTGTGTGAGAGTCAATCTCAGATGGTTACGGGGTACCTTCCCCGCTAGCTTAAATGCCTGATCTATCCATCTCGGGGCGATCACTTCCCGCTATCTGCTCACGTAGCCCGCCGATCATCGCGAAGGTTCCTCTTCGCTCCCGTAGCCGGTGCTCGCTCCCCTAGCTATTCGCTTCTAGGGTGTGGCGCATGTGATGTTCCTAGTCGGTTTCCCTGCACCCTGTGGGCCTTTCAGGCAGGGACCTTCACTAGTACCTATGTTGTTTGAGTTCGGCCCTTAGAGAGCCGTTCCGCTCGCTTCACGCATCCCCGGTTACTGATCTCCCGTTCCGCATCCTCACTTAGTGAGTGGTACTTGGGGCGCTTTCCTGTGGGGCGTTCTTTGCGATGCCCAAACACTCTCACACTCCAACCTTGTGTGCAACAGCGTGTCCACGTCAATAGAGCTATGTACCACGCTTTGTATTGCCCTATCTGGCCCTGTAATCAAAGAGACGCACGCGATGACACATCACGCATTCATCGTCAACAGTGAATGATGTGAAAGAGGCCACAATCAGAGCATGAAAACACGCTCTGAATGCACATCGAATGCATTTCGTCAAGGGCTATCGGGCCCTTTCGCTGGTGACACATACCCTATCGGAATACGGACCTATAGCGCACCTTCAGTGACCTTTAGGCGGCATGTACCGCACCTATGCAAGTGCTAGTGATGCGTTTCAGGTGTGCCGTCAATCACATACTCTATCTGCCCGCATCGAATGGACATTCATGCACGCGACCGAAGGACTACCCCATAACACTCCGTCCGGGTCTCAATACCCACCGAATACAGTTAGTTCATTCATTCCTGGGCGGCATTCCCCGCTAGTCAGAATGCCCACAGAGATATTCACCCATTCCGAATGCCAATGCATGAACGAACTAACCATAATACAATGTCTGATACATAGGCGGGGGTAATGCCTGTGCATTCATTCAAAGGACCCACCAGGGGTGCCTTCCTTCGATCACGTACGGGTATGAACTAACTGACCAGCCTCGTGCCAGCCTTCCAGTCCCCGACCTCTAGGGACCCTCCAGGGTCTCTCAAAGGCGCTCAGATCGCCGCACAGGCCTCTTCTTGGATCGATGGCGTGGTCACGGCCACCTCATGTCGCGCTCCAACCTCACCTCAGCGTGATCTACATCTCTCTTCCGCGGTTCACTGAGAGAGTTCGGGTTCGTTCTCGCCGACGCTTTTGTTGTAAGCGGGGGTTGCATGCCCCCGCTAGTGACCAGTAAGCCGCCCGAGGGCAGGACGAGGAGCCAGTCTCCACCCCCGCCCTCCGAGGGCAGAGAGGGTGCATCAACAGTGATGAATGAATGAACTAACCGCAGTACAGATCGTCCTACAAAGTGGGGGACCCCTGCCTCGGGCCGGGGCCCCCTCGATAGCTAGCTCGTGAATGAACTAACCAACCGGTACAGCCGTGAACTCACGCAGGCGTTCAACCATGTCATCAGGGAAATCTAGAAGGACTCGTGCGGGGTTCTTCTTGTTTCCTGTCGGCCAGACCTTTGAAGTGACTCCGCATTCCCTCAAAAGCTCTCCACGCTCGGACCAGGAGAGCTTTTCCCAGGTTTGGCGGTACGTTTCGCCGGTTTCGACCCACTCAAAGTGCGGCTTGATCGCTTCTTGCGACTCCAGAGACACTTTCCGATCAGTGAGCTTCTTCAAACGGGCAATATATTCTTCCGAGCCCCCTTGATACCGGTACAGGCCGGCATCCTTCTCGGCCCGAATGTCCTGGATCAGAAGATTCACCTCTTCCAGACGCTCCCCTACGTCGTTTCCGGCATGGAACTCTCGCCTCATAGCTCGTTCATCCCCAACCCGGTCCAGGAAGTACTGCTCGATCATCACCTTCACCGCGTCCATACGGATCGTCTTCACCTCTGGATGGCATTTCCGAGTCCCATTAGCCGAGGCGCATCGAAGGTACTTGTACTCGACCTCGCCCTTTTCATTCCTGTGACCCACCACGCCGTATTCGGGCCTTCCGCAGTTGAGGCAGTAGGCCACATCACGCAGGAACATGGACGCCTTGGTCGCCGTGGCAGAGGGGTTCGCCCTTGCGGCGAGCTTCTTTTGAAGTGCCTCGAACTTCTCCCTTGTGATGAGCTGCTGTGCCCGCATGACGACCTCACCTTCGTCGTTGCGGACGGGCCGGCCGTTGTGCCAGGACTCGCCGGTGATGACTCGGTTGGTGATGAGGGCGTACACAGCGCCGGGGTGCCACTGTCCGGGGTCACGCTCCGCGGCTTCTTCCTCGGTGAGCTTTCCGGCCTTGATGAGGCGCTTGCGCTCCTTCCACTCGGCCGGGGCGACTGCGCCACGCTCCTCCAGTTTGCGGGCGATGTGGCCGGTGCTGTGCCCCTCCCAGGCCAGGTTGACCATGAGTTCCACCCACCGGATCGTGTCTTCCTCGAAGAAGAGGAAGTACTTCCCTTTCCGGTTGGGGTCGCGTACCGGAACCCATCCGTAGGGGACGGGGCCACCCTTCCAGTACCCCATGGCCCTGTGCTTCTCGGTAGCTTCCATGTTCCGGTCTTGGATGGCTTGCCACTCCCAGGAGGCGACCATGGCCATCATCTCAGCCATGATCTTCCCACTCGGGGTAGTGGTGTCGATCCCGTCGTCCGTGATGATCGCCTTGCCGTAGGTCTTCATCCAGTCCATGAGGATGTGGAAGTGGATGGCCCTACGAGTGATGCGGTCCATCTTCCAGGCTGCGATGGCGTCCCACTGCCCCATGCACGGGTTCTCTGGGGTGTGCCCACACTCGCTCGTCTTGCAGGCCGGTACGAGATCCCGGAACCACGGGCCCAGGCCCGCTCGCTCCATGGGGTTCGTGCGACCCGACACGTTGAGGTCTTCGGCTACGGCAATCAGCTCGCGGTCGTCGCGGTCAGTGATGCGGCGAAGGGTGTCGTGCTGCCTTTCAGGGCTCGTGGTGTGGTCGCCTTCGAGCGAGAGCCGAAGGTTACCGAGGCAACGTATTACCTGGTCAGAGGGGGCGTGGCGATGGAACATGCTGGCATCCTAGGTTGGAGTGTGACACTTTTGTCAAACCAACCGATGCCTGGACTGGC
>NZ_JBFBJK010000039.1:0-60126 GCF_040686095.1 Streptomyces sp. NPDC086554 | reverse complement strand
GGGGGCACCTCCCTGCTCGAGCGAAGCCGAGAGCTTGGGGGAGTGCGTGCCAGGGGTCGCGACCCCGGCAGGACCCATCGGACAGGCCCTAGCCCTTGGCGCCCGGAGAGTCGAGCAACCACCTCGTCGTCAGTTCGTGGACGTCCGCACGGCTGCGATCACCGTGGTCGGCGAGCATGAACTGGTCGGCGATATACAGCGAGAAGGTGATGAGGCAGCGGGCCTCGACTTCGTCCTCGTCGGTGCAGAACGCGCGAAAGAGCGAACGCAGGTAGTCCATGTGCCGGTTGTCGACGCGCCGAACTCGTTCGGCGACCGCCGGATCACGCCGGGCCCAGTCGCGAATCGCCAGGTCGGTCGTGACGTCCGTATCGAGCCCATCGCCGCTGTCGACGATGGCGAACAGGTGGCGCAGCCGGGCTTTCGCATCGCCGCCCTCCTTCTCGACGCGCGCCTCCACGTCCTCGGTGACCTCGCGCTCCCACCGGTCGAGCATCTCCTCCAGCAGGGTCCGTCGGTCGGCGAAGTAGCCGTAGAAGCCGCCCTTGGACACGCCGAGAGCCTTGGCCAGCGCCTCGATCTGGACGGCATCCGGGCCGCCCGCAGCGAGCGCGCGCAGCCCTTCGTCGATCCATTTGTGACGCGGGGTGCGAGCCACCGCCATGATCTGCTCCGTTCGCTTCGATCACCCATCTATACGACATCGTATAGATGGGTGTTAGGCTCTCATCTATACGAGGCCGTATAGATAGGCCGTATAGATCGCGTCAGCCTGCGCTGGAGGCATGGAAAATGGTCCGCACTGTGGCACCTGTGGTGTTGACGATTGCCCTCATGGCAATCGGCCTGTTGCACTTCATCTGGGCGTTCTCCCCTTGGCCGTTGAAGGACGCGATGACCTTCACCAAGACGATCGGCGGCAGCGACGACGGCGAGATGCCATCGGCATCGAGCACCATTCTGGTGGGTCTTGCACTGATCGGTGGCGCCGTGCTCACCCTCATGGTCAATGGGTCCATCCCGGCGGTCGGCCCGGAGTGGCTGCGACTGGTCGGCATGTACGGCCTGACGCTGGTTCTGCTCACCCGTGGCCTGGGTGGGTACTTCATGAACTCCGGGGCGGCCGACGAATTCCAGCGGCTGAACACTGTCCTGTATTCGCCGTTGTGTGTGGCGCTCGCCGGTCTTGGCGGCATTGTCGCCGTGGCTGCGAGCAGGCGTTAGCCAAAGGGCAAAGGCAAGGAGAGCTCTCTCCTTGCCAGAGAACTCGGCTGCCTCGGAGGTAGCGCAGTGATCGAGCAGTATGTGTTGGGTCTGCAAGAGGTTGACGAGACGCAGGTTGCGGTCGTCGGCGGCAAGGGCGCGCACCTGGGCGGTCTTTCGCGGATCGTGGGCATCCGGGTGCCGGACGGCTTTTGCGTGACGACGGACGCCTTCCGGCGGATCATGGCGGAAGTGCCGTCGATCGACGATCGGCTCGATCAGTTGTCGCGCCTGAACCCGGACGACCGGGAGGCGATCCGCACGCTCAGCGCGCAGATTCGCCGGACCATCGAAGGGATTGCCATCCCGGGCGATCTCGCGGCGTCGATCACCGGCGCGCTCGCCCGCCTCGGCGAGCAGGCCGCCTGCGCCGTCCGGTCCAGCGCGACGGCAGAGGACCTGCCGACGGCCTCCTTCGCCGGCCAGCAGGACACGTACCTGAACGTCGTGGGGCCGACGGCGATCCTCCGGCACGTGAGCCGGTGCTGGGCCTCGCTGTTCACCGAGCGGGCCGTGACCTACCGGCAGCGGAACGGCATCGACCACCGTACGGTCCACATGGCCGTGGTCGTGCAGCAGATGGTCTTCCCGGATGCGGCCGGCATCCTGTTCACGGCCGACCCCGTCACGGGCAACCGCAAGGTCGCCACCGTGGACGCGGGCTTCGGCCTCGGCGAGGCCCTGGTCTCCGGCGTGGTGAACCCGGACGTCTTCAAGGTGCGGGACGGCGAAGTCGTCGCCAAGGCGATCGCCGCCAAACAGCGTGCCGTTCACGCCCTGCAGGGCGGTGGCACGCAGGAAGTGGCGATCGACTCGCGGCGGCAGGGGCAACCTGCCCTGACAGATGCGCAGGTCGTGCGGCTCGTGCAGCTCGGGTGGCGGATCGAAGCGCACTTCGGCCGGCCGCAGGACATCGAATGGTGCCTGGTCGACGATGGCTTCGAGATCGTTCAGAGCCGACCGATCACGACGCTGTTCCCCGTCCCCGTCCCCGAGACCGGTGACCAGGAGAATCACGTCTACGTCTCCGTCGGTCATCAGCAGATGATGACCGACCCCATGAAGCCCCTGGGGTTTTCCATGTGGCAGCTGACGGCCATGGTGCCGATGCACGAGGCCGCCGGGAGGCTGTTCGTCGACGTCACCCGGCGCCTGGCCTCGCCCGCGAGCCGCGCCGGCCTCCTGGACGTCATGGGGAGAGGCGATCCGCTGATCAGGGACGCCCTGGAGACCGTCATCGACCGCGACGATTTCATCCCGACGCTCCCGGACACGGGTCCCGGCGCACCGCCGGCCGACGGACCGCCCGCCCCGATCGAAACCGATCCGGCCATCGTCACCGAGCTGATCGAGCGCAGCCAGGCCTCCATCGCCGCCCTGGAGCGCGACATCCGGACGAAGTCCGGACCGGCACTGTTCGACTTCCTGCTCGAGGCCTTCGAGGAGCACAAACGAGTCCTCAGTGATCCGCTGAACTTTCAGGCGATCATGGCGGGGATGGAGGCCACGTGGTGGCTCAACGACCAGTTGCAGGAGTGGCTGGGCGAGAAGAACGCGGCGGACACGCTCACGCTGTCCGCCCCCGACAACGTCACCTCGGAGATGGGCCTCGCGCTGCTCGACGTCGCGGACGTGATCCGCCCGCTTCCGGAGGTGGTCGCGTTCCTGCAGAGCGTCGAGTACGCCGAGGGAAACGCCTTCCTGGACGAGCTGGCGAAGCTCGCGGGCGGGGCCGAAGCGCGCGACGCCATCGCGTCGTACCTCGACCGGTACGGCATGCGCTGCGTCGGCGAGATCGACATCACGAGGCCGCGATGGCGCGAGCGCCCCACCACGCTCGTTCCGGTGATCCTCGACAACGTCAGGAACTTCGAACCGGGCGCCGCCCAGCGGCGATTCGAGCAAGGGCGGCAGAAGGCGCAGAAGAAGGAACAGGACGTGCTGTCCCGCTTGCGGGCCCTGCCGGACGGGGAGCAGAAGGCCGACGAGGCCAAGCGGATGATCGACCGGGTCAGGACCTTCATCGGGTATCGGGAGTACCCGAAGTACGACATCGTCAGCCGCTGCTTCCTCTACAAGCAGGCCTTGCTGGAAGAGGCCGAGCGCCTCGTACAGGCAGGCGTGCTTCCTGAGAAGGAGGACGTCTTCTACCTCACGTTCCAGGAGTTCCACGACGTCGTGCGCTCGAAGCAGCACCAGGTGGATGACCGGCTCATCAAGGAGCGCAAGGACGCGTTCCGGTCGTACCACGCGCTGACACCGCCCCGGGTGCTCACATCGGACGGCGAGGCCGTCACCGGGGCGTACCGGCGCGACGACGTGCCAGCCGGAGCCCTGATCGGCCTGCCGGTTTCCGCCGGGACCGTCGAGGGACGGGCCCGCGTCATCCTTGATATGGCGGAGGCCGATCTCGAAGCGGGCGACATCCTGGTCACCCCTTTCACGGACCCCAGCTGGTCGCCGCTGTTCGTCGGAATCGCGGGCCTGGTGACGGAGGTGGGCGGGCTGATGACCCATGGCGCGGTGATCGCCCGGGAGTACGGTTTGCCGGCCGTCGTGGGCGTGGAGCAGGCCACCCGGCTGATCCGGGACGGGCAGCGGATCCGCGTGCACGGAACCGACGGGTACGTCGAGATCCTGGCTTGACCGACTACGCCGAGAACTTGGGGGAGGGTTCGGGCAGTGTGCGGAACAACAGCCAGCTCAGGGCGGGCATCAGGATCAGTGGTGTCAGGGCGGTACGCAGGGAGGTCGCGTCGGCGACGCTGCCGATGAGAGGACTGACCAGACCGCCGATGCTGACGGTCAGCCCGAGGGTGATGCCGCTGGCGGTGCCTATACGTGTGGGCAGGTAGTCCTGGCCGAGGGTGACCTGCAGTGAGAAGGGGACGTACAGGCCGGCGGAGGTCAGCGCCACGAACACGTAGATCGCCGGGCCGGGTATGAACACGATCCCCGCGACGGCGGCGACCGTGACGAGGTACGACCAGCGGGCGACAGTGACCCGGTCCCAGCGGTTGGCCAGGTTGCCGCCGAGCACAGAGCCCACCGCGCCGCCGAGATAGAGCACGACCAGCGCCGCGGTGCCCGCTGCCGTACCGCCTCCCGAACGCTCCTGTGCGTAGAGCGAGATGAACGTGCTCAGGCCGATGAAGACGATGGACCGGCAGACCACGGCCAGCGACAGCTTCACGAACGACGCCCTGTCGTCAGCGCCCGTCGCAACTGCGGTGCCGGAGCCGCCGCGCACTGTCCTCTCCAGTGCGCGCAGGACAGGCAGGCACAGCACGCTACCGGCGAGGGCCGGCACCGCAAGCAGCGGCGACAGGCGCAGACCGCCGGAGGCGACGACGGCGGTGACCATGAGCGGCGCGGCGGCGAAGCCGAGGTTGCCGCCCAGGGAGAACCAGCCCATCGCGCTGTGGCTGCCCTCGCTGACGAGCCGCGCGACGCGGGCGGACTCGGGATGGTAGGCGGCGACCCCGACACCGGACACCGCCACGAACGCCAGCGTCAGAGCGTAGGAACCACTCAAACCGCTCAGGGCGATACCCAGTCCGCCGAAGATCGTACTCACCGGCAGGAGCCAGGGCATGGCCCAGCGGTCGGTGAGCGCGCCGAACACCGGTTGTGCCACCGAGGACAGCAGAGACGCGGCGAGCACGATGCCCGAGACCGCGGCGTAGCTGTAAGCGCGCTCGGCGACGAAGAACGGGACGAGCGACGCGACAGCGCCTTGGTAGATGTCGACGCAGGCATGGCCGACCGACAGCATGATGATTGATTTCTTCCTTGGCACATCGCCATGGTCATCGCCGAGCAACGTGTCGCGCTTCCGATAAAGTGCCAATCGATGACGGAAATCCGCCACGAGCCCGTAGCGCCGACCCGCACCCAGTGGCTGGCCCCCGGGGCCGCCATAGACGCCCACCGCCACGACGACCACCAGATCGTCTACGCAGGCCGGGGAGTGCTGGCCGTGACGACCAGCACGGGCTCATGGATCGCGCCGGGTACGCGCGCCATCTGGGTACCGGCCGGCACCGTGCACGCTCACCAGGCCCATGGCGAACTCACGCTGCACCTGGTGGGCCTGCCCGCGAGTGACAACCCGCTCGGCCTGGACGAGCCGACCGTGCTGGCAGTCGGCCCCCTCCTTCGTGAACTGATCCTCGTCCACACGCGCACCCCGCACGACGGCAGTCCCGAACGTGGGCGGCTGCGGGCCGTGTTGCTCGATCAGTTGCGGGCCTCGCCCCAGCAGCCCCTGCACCTGCCCACCCCGACCACCCCTCAGCTGAAGGCAGTGTGCGAGGTCCTGCGCACGAATCCGGCCGACGGCCGCACCCTGGCCGCACTGGGCAGGGAGGTCGGCGCCAGCGACCGCACTCTCTCCCGCCTCTTCAAGGCCGATCTCGGCATGACCTTCCCGCAGTGGCGCACCCAACTGCGCCTGTACCACGCTTTGGTCCTGCTTGCCGAGAACATCCCGGTGACCACCGTGGCACACAGGTGCGGCTGGTCGTCCGCCAGCGCTTTCATCGATGTCTTCCGCCGTATCTTCGGACACACCCCAGGAGCACATCAGCCCCGCTAGCCGGAGAGATTCTGTTTCGCCGGATGCCGAAGTTCCCTAACCCCGTGGCCGGTCGTTCGGCCGATGCCTTCCCGCACGGGTCAGCGCGTCCTCGGCCTGGGCAGCCAGATCGGTCACGAGGTCGGCCGCGGACGGCACATCGGTGATGAGGTCGACAGCCTCGCCCGCCCAGACCGGCAGGGGCGTGATCGCCCCTCGTGCCACGTCGTCCTGGTACTCCTGACGCGCCTGCGCGTCGCCGGCCAACTCGGCCTCCCGGCCGCGCCATCGGTCGAGATAGGGGTGACTCAGTGCGCGGGCGGTGTACCTGTCCGTCGACCAGCCCGCGCCGCGGGCGATGTCCAACACGGCGTTGCGTTCGGTGTCCTGGCCTCGGCCTTCGATGATCGCCGTACGGATCGAGCGGTCGACCAGGGCCTCGGCGGTGGCCTGGAAACGCGTGCCGATGACTGCGCCGGCCGCGCCCAGGGCCAGTGCCGCTGCCACGCCCCGGCCATCGGCGATCCCGCCTGCCGCCAACACCGGTACGGGCGCCGCGAGATCCACCACGAGCGGCACGAAAGGCAACGTGGACCGCCCGTGCCGCGCACCGTGCCCACCGCTCTCGGTCCCCTGGGCCACGATCACATCGGCCCCCACCTCCACGGCACGCCTCGCCTCATCCAGGTCGGTGACCTGAACGATCAGAAGCGCGTCGGACCGGCGGATCCGGTCGACGAACGGGCCCGGGTCACCGAAGGACAACATCACCGCGGCGGGCCGGAACTCCAGCGCACGGTCCACCGCATCGGCATCGATCCCCCAGGTCAGAAAGCCGACACCCCACGGCTCGGCAGTCCCCTCCGCGACGATCGCCAACTCGCGCTCCAGCCAGGCCCGTTCCCCGTGGCCACCGCCCACAAGGCCGAGCCCGCCCGCCCGGGACACGGCCGCGGCCAGCGCACCCCCGGCCGAACCGCCCATCGGCGCCAGCACGATCGGCTGCCGTACGCCCAACAACTCCGTCAACTCCGTCGACAACGCCATGGCCCCATCATGGCTCCCGCCCCGAAGCTGGAAGGAGAACGCTGACGCGGCCGTCCCGGCATCCGCTTCACGGCGCTGCCGCACGCCACTCGCGTTCGATCTTCCGCATCAGTGCCGGGTACACGATCACGTACCGGAAGGGTTTGATCACGGCCATGTAGGCGGCGCCGAACAGGCCGTTGGGCTTCGCCAGGACCGCCATCTGGCCGCGGTGTCCGCCGGAGCCGTCCGGGACCCAGCTCAGGTGCATCACGGTATGCACGGTCCCGTTGGCCAATTCCGCCGCCCACTCGTGCTCCAGCAGGTACAGCGGGGTGAACGGGAGCGCGGTGAACTCCGGCCCCGTCGGGACGTCGTGCAGGTCCTTGGGCATGCGGTTGCGCAGCGAGGCCACCCGGGTGCCGATGCCGGACTTCGGGCGGTCCCAGCCGAGCACCTTCCCGATCTTCCAGCGCGCCGCCCAGAGCGTGCGCACGACGAGCGGGGCGCCGTCGGGGAAGTTCCCGGAGACGGTCTGCGAGACCAGGCGGGGGAAGTCGTCGGGCCCGCCGGGGGTCGGCAGCGCCCACACGTCCTCGACCTGGAAGTCGCGAGTCAGTTCGTGGATACGCCACGGGCGTTCGGTGTGTGCGGTCTTCGGCAGTCTCATCCGGGAACCTCCGTGTCGGGGGGCATCGGCAGCGTGCGGCATCAGGCGCCCCTCGGATCCGGTGTGCGGGGCGCGGGTGGCAGACCGAGCACGCCTCACGGCGAGATCGCGCCCAGGAGTGCTCTCGCGCACAGGTCCCGCACCTCTTCCCTGGGCAGGTCCGGCTCCTCGAGCCACTCCAGGCAGACGGCCACCATGAACGCGAGCCAGCCGCGCACGGCCAGGCGGAGAGTCGGCAAGTCGTGTGCGGTGGCCGCCGCTTCGGGGTCCGCGGCCAGGGCTTGCAGGATCTGGTGCTCCTGGGCGGCGAGGCTCTCGCGGTAGACCTTGCGCGCGCTCGGGTCACCCGTCGCCTCGGCCCGGTGGAGGGCGCGGAACCCCTCCGCGTGCGCCTCGACGTAGGCGAGGAACGTGTCGAGCCCCGTGGTGACCTGCTCGCGGACCGGGATCCCGGGGACCGCGGCCGTCAGCCGCAGCATGCGCCGGCTCTCGCGCTGCACGACGGCGGCGAAGAAGTCGCTCTTGGTCGGGAAGTAGTGGTACAGCAGGCCGCGTGAGACACCGGCGATCTCCGCCACCCGCTCGACCCATACGTCGTCGTACGGATTCTGTGCGAAGAGCCGCGCCCCGGCGGTGAGCAGTTGCTCGCGCCGCTCCTCGGTGCTGAGTCTGCGGCGCGTGCGTTCCTGCGGGTTCACGGCCATGCGAGCACCTTACTTGACGTGGATTCAACAGGGGGACCAGACTGAAGTGCCTTATTGAATCCGCGTACAACAAGCTCAACGAGCGCGTGGCACAAGGGAGATGGCACTCATGGCGCAGTTGTCCGAGGTGGCGGAGCCGGAGGGTGCCCCGATGCCCAAGGGGTTCCGCAGTGCCGAGCTCGGGTGGCCGCGGCTCGACCTCGTTCCGCATCCGCCGCGCCGTGTGCCCCTGATCGGCGATGTCCTCGGCGCCAACGTGCGTACACCCGTGCAGGATTCGATGCGGATCGGGCAGGCCCTGGGGCCGATATTCCGCCGCAAGGCCTTCGGCAAGGAGATCGTCTTCGTCTGGGGTGCCGAGCTCGCGGCCGAGCTGGCCGACGAGTCACGGTTCGCCAAGCATGTGGGGCTCGGCGTCGCCAATCTGCGGCCGGTCGCCGGGGACGGCCTGTTCACCGCCTACAACCACGAGCCCAACTGGCAGCTGGCGCACGACATCCTCGCGCCGGGGTTCAGCCGTGACGCGATGGCGGGCTACCACCCGCTGATGCTGGACGTCGCCCGGCAGTTGACGGCCCGCTGGGACGAGCGCGAGGCGGCGGGACGGTCCGTGGACGTGCCGGGCGACATGACGAAGCTGACCCTGGAGACGATCTCCCGCACCGGCTTCGGGCACGACTTCGGATCCTTCGAGCGGTCCCGGCCGCATCCGTTCGTGACGGCGATGGTCGGCACGCTCTCCTACGCCCAGCGCCGCAATGTCGTTCCGCCCGCGCTCGCCCCGCTGCTGCTGCGCGGCGCGACGCGGCGCAACACGGCCGACATGGCGTATCTCAACCGCACCGTCGACGGCGTCGTCGCGGCACGGCGCGCCGCGCCCGACCAGGGCACCGGCGATCTGCTCGACCGGATGCTGGAGGTCGCCCACCCCGAGACCGGCGAGCGTCTTTCCGCCGAGAACATCCGCCGCCAGGTCATCACCTTCCTGGTCGCCGGGCACGAAACGACGTCGGGCGCCCTGTCGTTCGCGCTGCACTACCTGTCGCGCTCCCCCGAGGTCCTTGCCCGCGCACAGGCCGAGGTCGACGAGATCTGGGGTGACGTGGCGGAACCCGCGTACGAGCAGGTCGCCAAACTCCGCTATCTGCGCCGCGTCCTCGACGAGTCGCTGCGGCTGTGGCCCACCGCCCCCGGCTTCTCCCGCCAGGCCCGGCAGGACACGACGCTCGGCTCCACGCATCCGATGCGCGAGGGGGCCTGGGCGCTGGTCCTTGCGACGCTGCTGCACCGCGATCCGGCGGCATGGGGCGAGCGGCCCGAGACCTTCGATCCGGACCGGTTCGCGCCGTCGGCCGTCCGGGCGCGGCCCGCCCATGTCTTCAAGCCGTTCGGGACCGGCGCCCGCGCCTGCATCGGCCGTCAGTTCGCGCTGCACGAGGCGACGTTGGTCCTCGGTCTGCTGCTGCGCCGCTACGACCTGCACCCCGATCCGGGCTACCGGCTGCGGGTCGCCGAGCGTCTGACCCTCATGCCGGACGGGCTCACGCTGCGGCTCAGCCGCCGCGCCTAGCGCTCCGCGGGGAGTGCGGTATTCGTCTGCGGGTCCGTCGTGGCTGGTCGCTCCCCCAAGTTCTCGGCTTCGCTCGAACAGGGGGACCCCCTTCGCGGCGGAGCCGCACATCGGTACAGCCCCGCGCCCATTCGGGGCCCTGCCGAACCGCGATTGTCAGACCCATGCGCAAGAGTGGAAGGTCCACCGGTGCGCACCGCCGGCCGGACCGACCCGCGCTAAGGAGCTCTGCCATGACCAGCACGCCGACCCCTGAACTGGCCGCCGCCCAGGCCTGCTTGCGGCTGCTGCACACCGCACGTGCCGCGCTGACGGGCCCCGTCCCATCGGCCGCGGCGGCCTCGCTGCTCGCCGGGCCCATGGCCGAGGCCGACGAGGCGCTGCGCCGCGCGGGCCTGACGGGCAACGAGGCGGAGCTGCTCGCACGGATCTACGACCTCGATCCGCACCCTCCCACGCGGTCCGGGGACGACGGCCCCCACGTCTCCGGATCCGCCGTCTCCAGCTCGGCCTCCACTTGACCCCGTCAGCTGAGCTTCCCCGTGAACGCGTCAGCTCGGCTTCCACTTGAACTTGTCGCCGCCCACCCAGTGCACGACCTCCGGATCATCCGCGTCGTGCACGATGACGCCCGCCCGGGCGGCGACCTCCAGTACGTCGACGAGCCCCGTGGCCTCGCCGACCACCTCGCCGTCGATCTCCACGATGCGGAAGGGGGGTCGGCCGGGATTGACGCCAAGGACCGTGATCCGAGGATGAGTCACATGGAGGTTTGCGCTTTCGGTCATGCCTGGAGACTGCCACGCTCCGGGCCCGTCATGACCTGCCTGTTCGGCCGCTCGGGCTACGCGCCGGTGGGCTCGGGCCGTCCGATCAGCCGCTCGGCCGTCGAGCGGGCCGAGGCGAGTGCTCCCCCGCGGTCCGCGCCGCGCTGACCCAGGACGACACGGGTGCTCAGGCCGTCGAGCAGCGCGAGGAGTTCACCGGCACGGCCCGCGGCATCGTCCGCCGTGAGCACGCCCCGGTCCGCGCCCTGGGCGACCAGCGCCTCCAGGTCCTGCTGCCAGCCGTGGTCCAGTTCCGGTGCCGTCCGGCCCGCGAGCAGCGCGCGGCGTTCCTCGGCGAGCGCGGCCTCGCTCCAGCGCAGCGCTTCGAGCAGCAGGCGGTCCTTGCTGCCGAAGTAGTACAGGATGTGCCCGACGCTGGTGCTCTTCCCTCCGCGCGGGACGAACCACGCGGACCTGGACGACTTCGCGGCGGCCGCGCGGGACTTTGCCGACGACCGGCTGCGGGTGGGCCCGCTCAAGCTGTACGTCGACGATGTCGTCGAGCCGCGCACGGCCGCACTCCTGGAGCCGTACGCCGGGTGCGGCGGCACCGGGGTGACACGTTCTGTCCCCCGCACGAGTTCGCGGAACTGCTCGCGAAGCTGGACGCCCGGGGCTTCCAGTGCTTCGTGCACGCCACGGGCGACCGCGGCATCCGCACCGTCCTGGACGCCGTCGAGCACGCCCGCTCCCTCAACGGTCCGCGCGACGCCCGCCCAGGTCGTCGATATGCAGCCACACCACTGCGCCCCCGAGATCGCTACGCCAACTTCCTCGAGGCCGACCGCGGGTCCCTGACCGTCGGCAAACTCGCCGACTTCGTCGTCCTGACCCGGGACATCCTCCGCGCAGACCCGCAGGCGCCCGTCCCGACGTACCTTCCGAGATCCGGACCGCACCGGACTCGCACCACGAGGAGGGATCGGGACATACTTCCGGAGAACAAGGTGGCCGTGCTGTACGGGGCCGGAGGGCCGATCGGCGGAGCGGTGGCGCGCGCCTTCGCCCGCGAGGGCGCGCGGGTCCACATCGCCGGACGCACCGCCAAGACGCCTACGTCGACGGCATCGCCGTGAGCGACTTCCTCCGGCCGATCACGAACGCGATGCGTTCCCAGTTCCTCACCACCCGGGCCGCGGCCCGCCACATGACCGCACGCGGTGCAGGCGTGGTCCTCGCGTTCGGCGGTGGGCCTGTGGACTCGACCCATCCGGCGCTGCTCCTCCGTACAGCGACGCTGAGCGACGTGGGTGCCACCGCGGCGTTCGCGGCCTCCGACAAGGCCCGCACGATCACCTCCACGGACATCGACATCTCCTGTGGTGCCATCGTCAACTAGGGCGCATCCGCTGGTTGGCACCACGGCTCGCAGTCGCGGCGCATCGCTGACCTGCACATTCACCACCCCACCCATGCCGCGACGCCATCGACGCCACGGACTGCGCCATAAATGACTCGTCATGGCGCCACTAGTGTGCCATGATGGCATCACGAACGGCGCACCCTTAGGCCTCGCAGGCCGAAGGGTGCGCGTTTCACGGAGTGAGCCATCCAGGGGGTCGGATCATGGAGACAGCACAGAGTCAGGAGCAGAAGGCGCCCGGCGCCTTCGCCGCCTTCGCGCGCTTCGTGCTCTGCGGCGGCGGGGTGGGGATCGCCTCCAGCTTCGCCGTGGCGGGTCTCGCCGCCTGGATTCCCTGGGTCCTGGCCAACGCCCTGATCACGGTGGTCTCCACGCTCCTCGCCACCGAGCTGCACGCCCGCTTCACCTTCGGAGCCGGCGGGCGCGCGACCTGGCGCCAGCACGCACAGTCGGCCGGATCCGCGGCAGCCGCGTACGCGGCGACCTGCGTGGCGATGCTTGTCCTGCAGCAGCTGGTGGCGGCGCCCGGTGCGGTGCTCGAGCAGGTGGTCTATCTGTCCGCATCCGCGCTCGCCGGTGTCGCGCGGTTCGTGGTGCTGCGCCTCGTCGTCTTCGCGCGAAACCGCTCGCAGGCCGCGGCGAGCGTCCGCCCCGTGCACGCTGCCGTGGCCGGCGCCCCGGTGCCGGCCGACCCCGCGGTGCTCTGCTACGCCGCCTGAGTCATCGCTCGTCTGCGGCTGCGTCGTGGCTGGTCGCTCCCCCAAGTTCTCGGCTTCGCTCGAACAGGGGGACCCCCTTCGCGGCGGAGCCGCACTTGTCACAGCCCCGCGCCCCTTCGGGGCGCGCCCAACCCCTCCACCGCCTTGAGGACATGACCCGCACCGTCCTCCCCGCCCATCCGGCGGGCGATGCCCTCGGCCGCCACCCTCAGCGACTCCTCGCGCACGGCGCGGCCGAGCTGCTCGGCCAGGCGCTCCGCGGTGAGGTCCTTGAAGGGGATCGGCGTGGTGGCGGCGCCCGAGGCGGCTACGCGTGCGGCCCAGAACGGCTGGTCGGCCATGACAGGGACGGGGATCGCGGGGACCCCGGCCCGCAGCGCCGCCGCCGTGGTGCCCGCGCCCGCGTGGTGGACGACCGCGGCCATCCTCGGGAAGAGCAGTGCGTGAGGCACCTCGTCGACGGTGAGGATGTCGTCGCCGTGCGCCATCAGGCCCGCCCGCCCCTCCTGCAGCACTCCACGCAGCCCGGCCTTGCGCAAGGCGGCCACGGCGATCTCGCCCAGCCGTTCGCCCTCACCGGCGGCCATGCTGCCGAAGCCGATGAAGACGGGCGGCGGGCCCGCGCGCAGGAAGTCCTCGTAGGCGGCGGGCAGCGGGCGGCCCGGGTCGTGGTGCGGCCACCAGTTGCCGACGACGTCCAGGCCATCGCGCCAATCTCCGGGCCGGGGCACCACGGCCGGGCTGAAGCCGTGCAGGACCGGCCACTTGGCCTCTTCCCGCCGGCGCCGAACGGCTCCGGGCGCGGCCTCGGGCAGGCCGAGTCGGCTCCGCAAGTCCCGGACGGCGTCGGCATAGACGCGGTCCGTCATCCGCAGCGAGAAGCGGCCCATCGCGCGGTTGCCGGGGCCGCCGAGGGAACGGGCACCACTGAGGACCGGTGCGAACTCGCGTGTGGGGTGCGTGGGTTGCAGGTATACGCCCAGGGTCGGTACGCCCATGGCCTCGGCCAGCTGCCAGCCGAGCGGGGCCGTGGTCGTCGAGAGCAGCAGGATGTCAGCGCCGCCGCCGTGCTCCGCCGCGTCGACGAGCCCGGACCCCAGTTCGCGTACGAACGACGCGGCCGCCCGCAGCAGCTCCCGCTTGCCGCCGCTCCCGCCGCCGGAAGCGTGTGGGTCGGCGGGCAGCGGACGGAAGGCGAGGCCCGCGCCGCGGACGAGCGGCGCGAAGGTCTTCTGGGTGGCCAGGGCGACGTCGTGGCCCGCTTCGCGCAGCCGGGCGCCGAGTCCGGTGTACGGCGCGACATCGCCGTACGACCCTGCCGCGGTGATCAGGACGCGCATCAGCTTTCCTCGCTCTCAGCGAGTGACCCCAGGCCGGACTCGACCCCACCCTCAACCTCAGGTTTAGCTTTACCTTCAGGGTTGGCCCGGGCGTTGGCGAGCACCGCGGCACGCAGGAACATCGCCAGGCCGGGCCGCTGCTGGGAGGGCGGCACGACGAGCGCGAAGGCCCTCGGATCCTCGGCGAAATCGTCGGCGACACGGATGTGCATGTCGGGCGGGCACGGGGTGAACCAGCGGGAGATGTGCCTGCGGTGCTCCTCGGCAAGGGCCATCGCGCGCTCTCCCCCGGCGGGCTCTCCCGCATCGAACGCCGCGACGAGCCGCTCGCGCCACCGCGCCGCCTCGCTCATGAGCAGCGCCCAGTCCTCCTTGGAGTGGGCGGCGGCGCGGCTCATCGCCTCGCGGTGGCCTGCGCTGCCCTGCCACTTCAGCTCGGCCTCGGTGGCGTAACTCAGATCGAAGGTGATCTCCCCGAACACCTCGAACCGCTCCTGCGGACTGAGCCGTACGCCGGTCTGCTGGACCTCCATGGCCCGCTCGGCGACCTCCACCAGGCGCCCCAGTCTGCCGATCTGCTCGACCAGCGCCTTGTGCCGGGCGCGCAGCTGGTCGAGGGCGTTGGCCTGCGGGTCCGCGAGGATCTCCGCGATCTCCTCCAGGGCGAAGCCGAGTTCGCGGTAGAAGAGGATCTGCTGCAGGCGGGCCAGGTCGGCCTCGCTGTACAGGCGGTAGCCGCCGGGGCTGCGCTCGCTGGGGGTGAGCAGCCCGGCCCGGTCGTAGTGATGCAGGGTACGGACGGTCACCCCGGCGAACCCGGAGACCTGCCCCACGGTGTAACTCATGGACCTCGCCTTTCGTCGGACTGAAGCCTGCAGCCTGACGCGGCGTGAGGGTCAAGCCGGCCGCGCCGCAGCGAGCCCGGCGTGCGGCCCACCAGCTTGCGGACGGTGCGTGTGAGGTGCGCCTGGTCCGCGAAACCGGCGGCTGCTGCGGCCTCCGCGATGTCCGTACCGCCCTCGACGAGCGAGCCGATCGCGGTCCGCAGCCGCTCCCACTGCCGCAGCGTGCCGAGCGGGATACCCACCTCCGTGCGGACCAGCGTGCGCAGCCGCGCCGGGGAGAGCCCCACCTCGGAGGCGACGGCCTCGAGCCGGGCGGCCCCGCCGCAGGCCAGGACCGCATGCCGCACGCGTGCGTCGACGGTGGTCGGCGGCCCGGCGAACGCGGCCAGTTCGGCGCGCAGCGCAGCTCCGTCCAGCTGCGGCCCCAGCGCGTCGCGCAGCCTCCCCGTTCGCGCCCCGTCGAGCCAGACCGGCCGCACGGCGTGGGCCGCGCCCGGCACTTGCCACGGTTCGAGGAAGACGGCGGCGAAGCCCGACGAGGTGCCGCAGCCGTGCTCGAACCGCGGCGGCACCAGCACGCCCGCCCCGGCATCGGCCCCGACGGTGACGTGTCCACCGGTCGGCAGGACGAGCTTCCAGGCGGGATGCCGGTGCCGGGTCACCTCGTACGGACGGGATTCGGCGAAGACGGTGATGCCGTGCCCGGCGGTGAACGTGCCCATGGTCCGCCAGTGTGCCCAACCGCCGAGCCAAAAGCCCACCCCCCCTGAACCGTCAGCCCACCGGAGCCTCCAGGTGTTCCACGGCAAGGGGTTCGAAGGAGATCCGGGTGGTGGAGCCGTCGTCGGCCCACCGCACCTCGACCCCTTCGGCTGTCGCGTCCACGCCGGTGACCGCATCCACCAGGGGCCCGGGTTCCGGCTCCGCGGTGAGCAGGGCGAGGGCCGCGTAGAGGGATGTGCCCTCCGTGTCGGCGGTGAGGCGCGGCATGCGGGCCCACCGGGTGAACGCGGTGCCCTGGGGTGCGCGTTGTTCGTCCTGGGCGGTCCAGCCGTGCAGCGGATGGAGCGCGGAGTGCAGGTTCTCCTCGGGCCCGGTGGCCCAGCCCGTCTGTGTGACGCGGGCGCCGTGCGGTGCGCCGGTGACGCGGTGCACGCGCAGTTCGTACCGGCCCTTGGCCACGGTGACGCTCTCCACGCTCAGGCCCGGCACCATGGGCGGGCCGCTGACGAAGACCGGAGTGTGCCGGGACGCGGCCCAGCCCCAGTCCGCCCCGTTGTCGGCGCCGAGCGGCTTGATGCGGCAGCGGGCGCTGCGGATGCCCGCCACTTCTACGGCGATGTGGTTGTCCGCGGTGTTGCCGCGTGCCGTGGGGCCCGTGCGGGTGGAGTAGGCGTGGCGGGCGTAGAGCGGGTCCTCGTGCACGGCCGACTGCGCCTCGTGCGGGCGCGCGTGGTCGCTGCCGTGGTTGTGCAGCCGGACCACCCCGTCCGCGCGGGTGCTGTGCACCAGCAGTCCTGGCGCGGGCAGCGCGAGCACCCGGTCGCGGGTCTCGCTGGGCGCCGGTTCCTCCGTCGCCGTCCACAGGGGGTGGCCCGCCGGGGCGAGCAGGCAGACGAACGCCTTCGACGCCCAGTACGGCGACGCGGGCCCCGAGTAGTTCTGCAGGCTCGCCTCGTGGGGGCCGTGCCAGCCGAGGCTGAGCAGGCCGTCGTCGCCGACGGAGCCGCGGTCGAGGAAGTAGCGCAGCGATCCGCTCAGGAGGCGGCGCGAGGTGCCGGGGGTGAGCGGCGTGTGGCCGGTGACCGCGCCGAGGGCGACGGACGCCGCCGCGGCGAACCGGTAGGTGAGGGAGCGGCCGAAGTGGATCGGGGCGCCGTCGCCTCCGAAGAGGAGCCCGAAGCTCTCCAGGAGTTCACGCAGACGTGGGCCGTGGAACGCCAACTGGCGCTTTTCGTCGGACAGTTGGGCATCGAGTGTCGGGTAGAGGTGCAGCGCCCAGCCGTTGTAGTGGTCGAAGGCGCGGCCGTCGCCGTCGGCGTACCAGCCCTGGCCGCGGTACCAGCTCTCCAGGAGTTCGAGGGCCCGGTCGCGGATCCGGGCCGTCTCAGCGCCCCCGCGGCCCACCGACTCCAGGAAACCGGCCACGGTGTACGGGAAGAGGTACCAGTTGTTCGGTGCGGGGACGTGGCGGAGCGCGCCGCGCAGCCACTCCTCCGCGCGGTCCTGTACGTCGCCGTCGAGGCGGTCCCACAGCCAGGGGCGGGTCAGCCGCAGGCCGAGCGCCACGGAGGCGGATTCGACCATGGGCTGGCCCTGGATGTGGTGGTCGAGGATGACCGGCCAGGACTCGGTGTCGTCGCGGCCCGGTGTGCGGGTGCCCGCGGCGAGTCCTTGCGCGTACCGGTCGAGCCATCCGTGCGGGTCCTTGCCATCGGCGCCCGCTACCCGGAACGCGGCGGCGAGGAAGGTGCGCGCGTATCCCTCGAGGCCGTCCGACCGCACGCCCGACGCGGAGGGCCGTCCCGGCAGGTCGAGGAGGGCACCGCGCGGTGTCGCCCACTGCCGGGCGGCGCCCAGGAGGCCGTCGGCTGTGGCTTCCCAGTGCTCGCGTGTGTAGCCGGTGTGCGGGCTCAACTCCCGGTCTTCTTCGGGCATTCCGGGGATGCTCATGCGAGGTAGGCCAGCCTTTCGCGTCGTACGGGATGGGCGAAGCCGTCGCCCGCCGCCCAGCGGCCGAGCTCGGCGACGGCGAGATCGGCGAGGCGCCCCCACTCGTTGCCCTGCGATCCTGCGAGATGCGGCGTGATCGTGACGTTGTCGCAGTCCCACAACGGGTGGTCGGGGGGCAGCACTTCGGGGTCGGTGACGTCGAGGACGGCCCGGATGCGGCCGGTTGTGGCGGCCTCGGTGAGGGCCTCTTGGTCGAGCACGGCGCCGCGAGCGGTGTTGATGAGCACCGCGTCATGGCGCATCGCGGCGAGTAGGTCGTGGCCGACGAGGCCGCGGGTGGCGGGCAGCAGCGGTGTGTGCACGCTGACGACGTCGCTGCCCGCGAACAGTTCCTCGATGCCGACGGACCGTACGCCGAGCGCCGCCGCCTCCTCGTCGCTGACGTACGGGTCGTGCAGCAGCACCCTCAGGTCGTACGGCCGCAGGAGTTCGATCACCCGCCGGCCGATCATCGATGCGGAGAGGATGCCGACCGTACGGCCGTAGTTGCCGATGCTCTGCGAGACGCCGAGCCAGTCGTCGCGGCGGCGGGTGGCGCCGAACTCACGGGCGCGCTCGAGGACTTGCTTGCCGGTGAGCAGGATCATGGCGACGGTGTATTCGGCGACGGGCAGCGCGTTGGCCGCGGCGGCCGACGACACCTCGATGCCGCGCTCCCAGCACTCCCCGGTGATGTGCCCGCGTACCGATCCTGCGGTGTGCACGACGGCCCGCAGCCGGGGTGCCGCCGCGAGCGCGGCGGCGTCGAGGGGCGGGCAGCCCCAGCCGGTGACGAGGACCTCGACGTCCGCGAGCACGGAGCGGGCCCTCGCGGTGGTGAAGTCGTCGAGGACGGTGTCCGGCACCAGATCGCAGACCTGGCCGAGCGCGGTCAGGGCGCCGGGCCCGAGCACGGCCTTCGCCGCGTCCGGCGCCATGGCGAGCGCGGTGTGCGGACGGTGGCTGCCGTTCATCAACACGTTCCCTTTCACATGGCCCCTTCCCATTGGCTCACTTGACCGAGCCCGCGGTGAGGCCCGACTTCCAGAAGCGCTGCAGCAGGATGAAGGCGAGGATCAGCGGAAGCACCGCGAGGAGCGAACCCATGATCACCACGGGGTAGTACTCGGGCGAGACGCTTGCGGAGCTGTTCCAGGTGTAGAGGCCGAGGCTGACGGGATACAGCTTCTCGTCCGAAAGCATCACCATGGGCAGGAAGAAGTTGTTCCAGATGGCGGTGAGCTGGAAGAGGAACACCGTGACCAGGCCGGGGCCCAGCATCCGCAGGGCGACGCGCACATACGTGGTGAGCTCCCCCGCACCGTCCATCCGCGCGGCTTCGAGCACCTCGTCGGGAACGTACCCCTGGCTGAAGATCCGCCCGAGATAGACGCCGAACGGGTTGAAGAGGACCGGGATGAACACCGCCCAGAAGGTGTCGACGACGCCCGTGGCCGACGCCATCAGATACAGCGGCAGGGCGAGCACCGTCTGCGGCACCATCACCGCCGCGAGCACCAGGCCGAACACCTTCTCCTTGTGCCGGAAGCGGTACTTGTCGAAGGCGTACCCGCAGGCGACGCTGATCAGCGCGCTGATCGCGGCGCCGAGGACGGCGTACAGCAGGCTGTTGGTGTACCAGCGGCCGTACAGGCCGCCGTCCATCGCGAACAGGTCGCGCAGATTCTGTACGAAGGAGAAGTCGGCCGGCGAGAAGAAGTCGCTGCTGAACAGGGCGTCCCGGTTCTTGGACGCGGCGAGCACCAGCCACAGGACGGGCAGCAGGGTGTAGAGCACCGCGATGCCGACCACGGTGTTGACGACGGTGCGGCCCAGGAGGCGTGGGCGGCCCGCGGTGAGGGTGTCGGCGCTCATCGTGCGGCCTCCTTCTGGGAGCGGTTCGTCCAGCGGGTGACGCCGTACGAGAGGGCGACCGTGCACAGCAGCAGGATCACCGAAGCGGCCGCCGCCAGGCCGTAGTTGTTGCGAGTGAAGGCCGCGTCGTAGATGTACATGCTGGGCGAGAAACGCGAGTTGATCATCGGGGACGACTGGCTGAGCAGCATCGGCTCGGTGAACAGCTGCAGCGCCCAGATCAGGGTGAACATGGCGACCATCACGATGGATGAGCGCACCAGCGGCGCCTTGACCTGGAGTGCGGTGCGCACGGGTCCTGCGCCGTCGACGACCGCGGCCTCGATCACCTCGCGGGGTACGGCCTGCAGGGCGGCGTAGAAGATCACCATGTTGTAGCCGAGGTTGCTCCACAGGGCGATGTTCACGATCGACGGGAGCACGGTGTGCACGCCGAGGAAGTCGAGCGTGATGTCGCCCTTGGCGAGCAGTTCGACGACCGGGCTGAGCCCCGGGGTGTAGAGGTAGAGCCAGATGAGGGCGGCGATGATGCCGGGGACCGCGTGCGGCAGGAAGAGGCTCAACTGCGCCCAGGCGCGCAGCCGTACGACGCCCGAGTCGAGCAGCAGGGCCAGAGCGAAGGCGCCGATCACCATCAGCGGGATGTAGATGAGGCAGTAGAGGGCGACCAGGCCGAGGCTGCCGATGAAGGTCGGGTCGGTCAGGACGGCGGTGTAACTGCGCAGGCCGACGAAGACGGTGCGTTCCGGGCCGAAGCCGAGGCCGGGCTGGTCGTCGCTGAAGAAGCTCAGCCAGACCGCGGTGCCGACGGGTAGCAGGAAGACCGTCGCCAGCAGGATCAGGAAGGGGGTCATCAGGACGCCGCACGCCATGTGTTCACGGCGGCGCGCGCCGGCGCGGGCGCCACCTGCGGCGGTGGGGGCATCGGCCGTGCGGGCGGCGCGGGCCGGGGGCGCGGTCGTGGTCATCGGGGGTCACCCGCCCTTCTGCTGGTGCTCTGTGGCGTACGTACGGGGTGCTTGGCCTCGCCCTGCGGCGCTCGCGCCGGTCATGTGCTGCGCTCGGTGGTGGAGAGGCCGAGGGCCTTGAGGTCCGGCATGGTGCCGTCCTGCGCCGCGTGCACGGCGTCGATGAGTGAGCCCTGGCCGCCGCCCGCGCGGGCGAAGCCGTCCTGCATCACCCGCTGGGTGGCGGTCATCCGCGGGCCCCAGACCCAGCCGTCCCGGATGGTGTCGGCCTGTTCCTGGAAGAGGCGGTAGATGTCCTGGCCCGCGTAGTAGGAGCGGTCGAAGGCGGCGCGACCCACGGAGACCAGGCCGGGGACGGCGGGGTACTGGCTGCTGGTGCCGCTGGAGAGGCGTGCGCGCAGGGCGTCGGGGTGCGAGACCTGCCACTCGATGAACTCCATGGCGGCTTCCGGGTTCTGGCTGTCCTTGGTGACGGCGAAGGTGGAGCCGCCGTGGGTGCCGACAACCGGGTGGTCGGGGTCCCACTGCGGGAGCGGGGCGATCGCCCACTGCTTCTTCTGGCCCGGCCTCGCGTTCATCTGCGCGCCCGCGTCCCAGGCGCCGCTGAGCCGGGCGAGGACCAGGCCCTCACCGAGCTGCGAGTCGTGCTGTCTGCTCTCGGAGGCGTTGGCGAAGACCAGGTCTTCGTCGACGAGCCGCTGCCAGTACGCCGCGACCTTGCGCGTCGGCCGGTCGGCGAGCGAGACGTTCCAGGCGCCGTCGCGGGTGTCGAACCACCGGGCGCCCGCCTGCCACGCCCACGCGGCGAACTGGGTGAAGCCGTCGGTGGGGAAGAGCGCGAGCCGCCGGTCGCGGGACTTTCCCCGTACGGTGCGGGCGGCCTCGGCGAACTCGTCCCAGGTGCGCGGGACTTGAAGGCCGTACTCCTTGAACAGGTCTGTGCGGTAGTGCAGGACCATCGGCTCCACGTCGAGCGGAACGGTGAAGACCCGCTTCTCGAACGTGGTCAGACCGAGGGCCTGCGGGAGCAGCTCGGCGCGCAGCCGGTCGGTCAGGAGCGGGGTGAGGTCACGGGCGACGCCGTCGATGGCGAAGCCGGGGACCTGGGGGTATTCGATGGTGGCGACGTCCGGGGCGTTGCCCGCGCGGGCGGCGTTGCTGAGTTTGGCGTAGCCGCCCATCGCCCCTGACGGGATCTGCTGGAACTCGACCTGGACTCGGTCGTGGGTCTTGTTGAACGCGTCGACCACTTCCTGGCTGCCGCGCAGCGCGGACCAGAAGGTGATGCGTGTACTGCCGCCCTTGGTGCGCGCCGTGCGGCCATCGCTGCCCGAGCAGGCGCTCAACGCGCCTGCCGCGGGAACGGCGGCTGTCACGGCGAGCAGGGACCGGCGACTCGGTCGACCGGGCATGGGTGCCTCCCGCGGCTCTTGTTCGGGACACGGGAATCCTGATCGCGTGAACGATGCCGGTCAATAGACCGATCAAAAGAAACTTAAGCGGTCAAACGATCGCGGGGTGGGTGGCGGAGCCGCGGACCTTCAGTTCCGGAAGGAGCTCAACTCGCTGCGGCCGTCCGGCGCCTGACGTCTCCGCTTCGGCGAACCGGCGCAGCAGGAGCTGGGCCGCGACCCGTCCCACCTCGTGCTTCGGCGGGGACACCGCGGTCAGCGGGGTGCTGCCAAGGGCGGCCACCACATCGTCGTACGCCACCACCGAGCAGTCCTGCGGCACCCGCACCCCGCCGTCGATGAGCTGCGACACGAGCATCAGCGCGTCGACGTCGCCGTGCAGGACGGCGGCCGTGGCGCGGCGCTCGCGCAGCAGCGCCGCGAGGTCAAGGGGGTCGCGTGCCCGCCCTGGGCCGGCGTCGCGGGCGCTGAGCACCACCGTCCAGTCCTCGATCTCCGCCCGGGAGGCGGCGATCTCGGCGAAGGCCGCGCGCAGTGCACGGGCCGTCGGGCTGTCGTCACGCGCGGCAAGGACGATCCGGCGGTGGCCGAGCCGCACGAGGTGGTCGACGGCGAGGTGGATGCCGAACCAGTGGTCCGTGCACACCGAGTCCATGGCGTGCAGCACACTTCCGGCCCGCGGCCGCCGCTCCATCACCACCGTGGGCACACCGGCCGCGGCGAGCCAGGCGTAATCCGCCTCCTCCTCGGCCGCGGTGCGCCAGCGCGGAGCGATGAGCAGCCCTCGCACGCCCTCGGCCAACACCCGCTCCACGAGCGGCCGTTCGGCGCCTTCCACCTGCGGCGCGATGTGCAGGGCGACCCGCATCCCCGCCTCGCTCAAGGCGCCCCGCGCCCCGTGCATCGTCTCGTACAGGTAGGTGTGCCGCTCCGGCACCATCAGCGCCACGGCCTCCCCGGACGCCACCGGTTCGGCGGGCGCCGTGCTCCGTTCCACGGGCCCGACCGAGCGCGCAACACCGTGGCCGCGCCGCAGTCGGCCCTCCCGGGCGAGGTCTTCGACATCGCGGCGCACGGTGATCACCGAGACCTCGAGATCGGCGGCGAGATCACTCAGCCGCGCCGTACCGCGCGACTCCACGACCGCGAGTATCCGCTGCCGCCTGACTTCCCTCGGCTCTCGCATGCTGCCGGCCCCCTCGCGACGTACCCATCGGGTGTTCGTTTGAGCGTTTCCGCTGGAGGATATCGATCATTGCCCCGTCCGCACCCGGGAGTCGCGCGTTCTGTTCATCACGCGCGCGTTCTGTTCAATACGCGGCCCCGCCCACGCCCCGATCATCGCCGCATGTCCGACTTCGCAGCCCTGGCCCTGGCGGCCTTCCTGACCGTCACGGCCGTCACGCACTTCCTGTTCCCCGCCTATTTCCGCACCCTGGTCCCGCGGTGGCTCCCCTCCCCCACCGCCCTCGTCGTCGGCAGCGCGGTGGCCGAACTCGCCACGGCCGCCCTGCTGTTCGCCCCCGCGACCCGCACGGTCGGCGGCTGGACCGCGGTCGCGCTGCTGAGCGCCTTTCAGGTGTCGCATCTCGACGCCGCGTTCCACACCCGCACTCGCCCGGGCTTCCTCGGCAGCCCCTGGGGCGTGACGGCCCGGCTGACCGTGAACGCCGCCTACATCGCCTGGGCGCTCGCGGTCACTGCCGGCTGAGCGAGCGCGAGATGCCCGCCGCGACCGTCGTCACCAGGACCCAGCCCGTGGCGATCAGCAGATACGAGAGCCACTGGTACCAGCCTTCCGGCGCGAACGCCGTCTCCTGCCCGAAGCCGATGATCGGGAGGAGCAGGTCAAGGGTGTAGAACACGGGGTTGAAGTCGGGGGCCTCGTCGGACTTCAGCCGGGGCGGATGGTGCAGGGCGAAGGCGAGCGCGCCGCCGAGCAGCAGGACGAACAGCCATCCGGCGGCGCGCATGGGCCGGAAGCCGTAGCCGACGGTGACGTCCTGGAGATGGCCCCACATCCTGGCGTACGGGGGCAGGGTGGCGCGATGGCGGCGGAGCTTGGCCAGCTGGACGGTGCGGGCCGCCGACTCGTCCCCCACCGTGCGGTACGCGGCGGCCAACTGCTCGTAGCCCTGCGGGAGATAGCCGCCCGCCTCACGTTCGAGCAGCGGAAGGCGCTGCTCGGCGGGCAGGTGCGGGGCGAGCCGTTGGTAGCTCAGCCCGTCGAGCTTGACCTGATCCGGCCATACCTCCGGAGGGACGTGCAGCAGGTCCAGCTGGGAGCGGCGCAGATTGACGGCACCCTCGATCGGGGCGGCCTCCCGCAGCCACAGCTCGCCGATGACACAGCTACTGGCACGCAGCGCCGACCCCTCTGGGTGGGAGAGACGGGCGTAGGCGAGATTGATGTGGCGCGGAATGCGGGCGCCGCTCAGATTGACCGTGCCGCGGGCCCGCAGCCGCATGGCCCGCAGGTCGGTGCCGACCGACAAGGTCTCGGCGTGCAGGGCGACTCCACCCGGGGTGCTCAGTTCGGCGTCGTCGAGGTTGACCTGGCCACCGACGGTGGCTCCCTTCAGCCGGACCTGGCCGTGCGCGACAAGGCCGACAGCCCATACGTCGGCGCCGATCTCCGCGTGGTTCAGCTGCAGCACCGCTTCGGCGTCCGGCGTGTCCTGCTCGGGCGGCTCACCAGGAACGGGCGGCGTGCCCAGCTCCGCGCCGTTGACGAAGAAGGCGCCGTTGATCCGCGCGCCCCCGAGCCGCACGGGACCCGTGATCCGACAGCAGGCGATGCGCAGGACCAGCTCGACACTGAGGTTTCCCGCGGTCAGCCCCGGCAGGACCGAGTCTCTCAGCACCAGGGCGGGAACGTGGGCCCCGTACAGATTCGGCGTCTCGTCGAAGTGGCAGGCGCGCATCCGGACGGGGTACTCGACCGTCCCGTACATGAGCTCGAGCCGCCCCGTGATCCGCGCGCCCAGCAGCTTCAGGCCGGCTATCTCCCCGTCCCGCGTCGGCCCGTTGAGCAGCAGCGCCCTCAGTACCTCGGCCCGCACGGTCCGTTCGGGCCCCCACGACCCACCGGCCAGGGCGTCGTCCCCGGGGCTCTCGCGGAAGTCGACACGCTCACCGAGCGGAAAAGCCTGCCAGACGCGGACTTCCGCCGGGGTCAGGTCGTTGATCTCCATCGGCGGGATGCTGTCGCGGGCGTGTTCGGGCTGTCAACTGCGGCCTTGGACCAGGCCTTCCGTCGCCTCCACCAGCGCGGCGGTGAACGGGTGGCGCGGCGAGGCAAGCACCTGCTCCGCCGACCCCTGTTCGACGAGTTCACCGGCGTCGAGGACGGCGATCCGCCCCGCGGTCGCGGCGGTGGCCAGGTCGTGGGTGATCAGGACGAGCGTCAGACCGTCTCGGTCGTTCAGGAGCCCGGTGAGCGTGTCGAGGATGCCGCGCCGGGTGACCGCGTCGAGTCCGGACGTGATCTCGTCGCAGATCAGCACCTTGGGGCGGGCGAGCAGCGCCCGGGCCAGAGCGGCGCGCTGGAGCTCACCGCCCGACAGCCGTTCGGGGCCGCGCCGTACGAGGTCGTCGCCGAGGCCCAGGGACGTGAGCGTGCTCAGCGCTTCGGCCCTGGCCTGCTCCCGGTCCGCTCCGCGCAGCCGTACGGCCGTGCGTGCCACCTGGTCGAGCACCGGGCGGTGCTCGTCGAACGCGGCCCGCGCGTCCTGGAAGACGTACTGCACGGCGGCCAGTTGTCCGCGGTCGCGGTCACGCAGGCTGCGGGGCAGCGGAGCCCCGTCGAGGTGGATCTCGCCGTCGTGGTCCCGGTGGAGTCCCGCCAGGCAGCGGGCCAGGGTCGTCTTGCCGCTGCCGGAGCGGCCGACGAGGGCCAGCATCTCACCGGCCTGGAGGGTGAGTTCGGGGACGTGCACCGCCTTGCCGGCACCGTCGCGGTGCCGGGCGGTGAGGTCGCGTATGCGCAGCACGTCACGTCCACCCGAGCGGGGCTCGTGCACCACCATGCCGTCCGCCGCCAGGAGTTCGGCAGTCCACGGATGCCGCGGCGCGTGCCACAGCTCCTGAGCCGGGCCGGATTCCACCACGCGGCCGCCGCGCAGGACGAGGACGTCGTCGGCGAGGGCCCGCACCACGTCCAGATCGTGGCTGAGCAGGACGACACCGATGCCTTGTCGGGCGATCGCCGCCAACTGGTCGACGATGCGCCGCTTGGTCAGCGCGTCCTGCCCGGTGGTCGGCTCGTCCGCGACGACCACACGTGCGCCGAGGAGCAGCGCCTGAGCCAGGACGACCCGTTGCTGCTGCCCGCCGGAGAGCTGGTGCGGGTGGCGCCGCAGCAGGGCCTCACCCTCCGGGAGCTGCGCGTCGGCGAGGGCCTGAAGGATCAACTCCCGTGCTGCCGCCCTGCGTTCGGACCGAGGCCGGCTCCGCACCCGGCCGCGGGCGATGTCCCGCAGCAGGGCACCGACGCGGCGTGCGGGGTTGAGGGCGGCACCGGGGTGCTGGGGGACGTAGCCGACGAGGCCGCCGGGGGCAAGCACGTCGCCGGTCACCCGCGCACCCGGCGGATACTCGCCGAGGAGCGCGAGGCCCGTGGTCGACTTGCCGCTCCCGGAGGCACCGACCAGCGCGGTGACCCGTCCCGGCAGGACACGCAGGCTCACCCCGTCGACGATCGCCCTGCCTCCGTCCGTCTCGACCCGCAGGTCCTTGATCTCCGCGACGGCGGTCACGCGCGCTTCCTCTTTTCCAGTACGGCGTCGAACAGCAGGTTGCCGCCCATGGTCAGGGCGACGATCAGCAGGGCGGGGACGACCACGGCCCAGGGCTGGAGGAACAGGCCCGTACGGTTGCGGTCCACCATCACCGCCCAGTCGGAGGCGTCCGGTTCGACCCCGACGCCGAGGAACGCGGCGGTGGCCACGAGATAGAGCACGCCGGTGAACCGGATGCCCGCGTCGGCGGCGAGGGTGCGCGTCATCGACCTGCCGACATAGCCGACAGCCATGCGCCACCATGTCTCACCCTGCATGCGCAGCGCCTCGACGGCCGGGCGCGCGGCCGCTTCCGCCGCGGCGGCACGCACGATCCGCGCGGCGTCGGGGATGTTGACCAGGGCCACCAGGAGGGCGAGCCCCACCGTCCCCGGCGAGAGGACGGCGGCGACCAGCAGGATCAGCAGCAGCGACGGCACGGCCAGGAGGACGTCCAGGGGCCGCATCAGCAGCTCTTCGAGCCAGGTCCGGTGGGTGAGCGCGCTGATGAGACCGAGGGGCAGCGCCACCAGGTAGGCGAGCGCCGTCGCGGCGAGCGCGACAACGACCACGGACCGTCCGCCGAGCAGCACTTGGGCCCATACGTCCCGGCCGACGAAGTCGGTGCCGAGCCAGTGCCCGTCGCCGGACGTGAAGGAGGCCGCCCTCGGGCCGGGCGCGCCGACGAAGAGCGGGCCGAGCAGCGCGAGCGCGAGCGGTATGCCCAGGATCACCAGGCCGAGCAGGAGACGCCCCGCCCCGACACGTGTGAAGACCGTCATGCCGCGACCCCCGTCCGGGGTGCGAACCGGTGCGTGACCAGGTCGGCACCGAGGTTGAGGACGACCGCGGTGAGCCCGAAGAGCACCGCGAGGCCCTGCACCACGGGGACGTCCCGTTCGGCGACGGCGTTCATCAGGACCGTGCCCAGGCCGGGGATGACGTACAGCGCCTCGACGACGATGACCCCGCACAGCAACCAGTCGATGGTGCGGGCCAGTTGCTGCGCGGCCGGCGCGACGGCGTTGGGCAGCGCATGCGCGTAACGGATCCGTGCACCAGGAACGCGGTAGCGGCGAGCCTGGGCGACGTACGGCGAGGCCAGCGCGTCGATCATGCCGGCCCGCACCAGTCGGGCAAGGGAGCACACCGGTCGCGAGAGCAGGACGAGGACGGGGAGCACGAGCGGCGCGGGGTGGGCGAGCAGATCCGTGCCGTAGCCGACGGCGGTCGGCGGCAGCCAGCCGAGGCGCAGCGCGAACACGGTGACGAGCAGCACGCCGAAGGCGAACTCCGGGACCGCGTACACCCCGAGCGTCACCGAACTGACGATCCGGCCCACGAACCGCCCCTCGTGCCTGGCACACAGCACACCGAGACCGACACCCAGCGGCACGAGGAGCACCACGGTCACCGCGGCGAGCAGCAAGGTCGGTTCGAGACCGTCCGATATGTACGTGCCGACGGGCCGCCCCGAGGCCAGCGAGGTGCCGAAGTCGCCCCGCAGCAGGCCCGCCACCCAGTCCGCGAGGCGTTCGTACGCGGGCCGGTCGAGCTGCAGCGATTCGCGGATCGCCGCGATCCGCTCGGGGTCGGGCTGGTCTCCCGCGAGCGCCACGGCGGCATCGCCCGGCAGCGCCTCGGTGAGGGCGAAGACGAGCAGCACGACGGCCGCCGTCTGAGCGAGGCCCAGGAGCAGCCGCCGGGCGACCCAGGTCCGCAGTCCGCTCACGCCAGCCAGACCTTGTCGAAGCGCGCCCAGTCCAGGGAGTTGGCCGGCGCCTTCTCCTCGACGCCGCGCACGGTACGTGCGGTGCCGAGGATCCAGTCGGCGAAGCCCCAGATCAGGAAGCCGCCTTCGGCGTGCAGTCGGCGCTGCATGCGCGCGTACACGGCGGCGCGGTCCTCCTTGTCCTTGGTGGACTGCGCCTGCTGATACAGCGCGTCGAAGTCCTTGTGCTTCCAGTGGGTGGCGTTGGTGGTCGAGTCGGTGAGCAGGCGCTGCGAGATGTGGGACTCGATGGGCATGGCGCCGGAGCGGTAGGAGGCGAAGGTCCCGGAGTCGAGGATGTCGCTCCAGTAGCTGTCCTTGCTCCCGGTCTTGATCTTTACGGTCACTCCGGCCCGGGCCGCCTGGTCCCGGAAGATCGCTGCGGCCTCGGTGAATCCGGCGGCGACCGGGGAGGTGTCGAGGGTGACTTCGAGCTTCTGGGCCCCGGCCTCCTTGAGGAGCCCCCGCGCGCGGTCCAGGTCCTGTTCGCGCTGCGGCAGACCGCCCGCGTAGTACTCGTAGCCCTTGCCGAAGAGGTCGTTGCCGATCTCGCCCGCGCCGGACAGGGCGCCGTCGACCAGTTCCTTGCGGTCGGCGATGAGGAAGAAGGCCTCGCGGACCCGCCGGTCGTCGAACGGCGGCCGGTCGGTCTTCATGACAAAGCCCTGCATGGCGCTGTTGCGCAGCCGGACTATCTCGATCTGCCCCTTCTTCTCGTGGGCCCGCGCGGTGGCGGGGTTGAGCTCATGCGCGTACTCGATCTGGCCGCCGAGGAGGGCGTTGACGCGCGCCGATTCCTCGTTGGCGACGACGAACTCCAGCTCCTCCAGGTAGGGGGCGCCGTCCCAGTAGGCGTCGTTGCGCTTGACGACGGCGGACTTGCCGGGCGCGAAGGACACGAAGCGGAACGGACCGCTGCCGACCGGCTTCTTGTCGAAGTCGTCGGCGCCCTTGGGCACGATGTACGCGCCGAACGCGGCCAGGACGTTGGGGAATTCGGCGGTCGGGCGCTTGAGGACGAACTCGACGGTCCGATCGTCCAGGGCCCGGCTGGCCTTCAGGTCGATGGGCTCCAGGGACGCCTTGGCCCGGAACTCCTCGGCGGGGTCGGCGATGCGGCGGTAGCTGTAGAGGACATCGTCGGCGGTCACGGGCCTGCCGTCGTGGAAGGAGGCCTTGCGCAGGGTCACCTTCCAGCGGTCGAGGCCCTTGTTCGGCCGCCATGCCGAGGCGAGCCGGGGCCGGGCGGACAGATCGGCGCCGTAGTCGGCGAGCTTGTCGAAGAGAGCCTTGGCGCGGGCGGCGTCGGCGAAGAGGTTGGCCCGGTGCGGATCGAGGGTCTCGCTGGCACCGCCGCCGGCGAACGCGGCGCGCAGCCGTCCGCCACGCCGGGGCTTGCCGTCGCCCTCGGCGTCCGCACCGGCGGCGGGTGTGTCCGACCCGGCGCAGCCGGTGAGGGCGAGCGCGCCGAGCCCGGCGGCCGCCCCGCCGGCGGCCAGAAGGCCCCTGCGGCGCAGGCCGTTCGGTCGGGGATCGTTGACGGGGACGTCGTTCATGCGGGTGTCCTTGGTGTACGAGCGCTTGCGCAGGCGGGGACCCGACGTGCGGGACTGCGGAACGCGGCGGGGCGGGGGTACAGGGCTGGCGGGACTGCAGAACTCGTAGGACGGGGGAGGTAGGGGTCCGCGGAACTCGCGGGACGGCGGAAGTTCGGGACGGGGACTTGCGGGACGGCGGCGGATCATCGGAACTGCGGGCTGAGGGACTGCGGTGACTCATCGGAACCGCGTGGCTGCGTGCCCCACGACTGCGCCGCGGCCAGGCAGACTCGGCGAAGACCGGGGCGGTGCCGCGCCCGGCAAGGGGCGCGCGGAACTGCGCGACCAGCCCCCACCGGCCTGGAGGTCCATCACCGCACCTCCAGCGGAGCGCTTGGCGCACGCCAAGACCGGGCCGGATCCCGCCAGTTCGCGGCCGCTCACTGCCGCGGGCCTGCCCGCCTTGACGCGGGCATACGTTATCGACAATCGTTTTCATTGTCACCTGACGGCTCGCCAGCCCCTGCACCCACCCCCGAAGGAAGCACCCCGATGACCAACAC
Organism: Streptomyces sp. NPDC086554; assembly: GCF_040686095.1. Lineage (NCBI taxonomy): Bacteria > Bacillati > Actinomycetota > Actinomycetes > Kitasatosporales > Streptomycetaceae > Streptomyces > Streptomyces sp. NPDC086554. The sequence continues at coordinate 29,606 of NZ_JBFBJK010000039.1, read as the reverse complement.
CCCCGAGGGCGCGTCACACCCCTCGTACACCGTGCGCCCCGCCACGACCGCCGACCTGGAGGGCGCACGCCGGCTGATGCTGGACACCTTCTACCGGGACTTCGGATACGGCTACACGCCCGCATGGCACCGGGACGTCATCGACCTCGCGGACACCTACCTCAACGACCCGCGACACCTCCTCCTGGTGGCGTTGCACGGCGGCGAGGTGGTGGCCACGACCGGCGTACGTTCAGTGGGCCCGGCCCATCCCCCGCACCCCCGCCGGCTCGCCGAGCGCTACCCGTCGGGCACGACCGCGCAGATCGTCCGCGTCTACGTCAGGGCCGAGCACCGGCGCCACGGCCTGGCGCGGACCCTGGTGCGCGCGGCATGCGACTTCGCCGCCGCGACGCCCGGATACGACGCCATCTACCTCCACACGAACGTGCACGCGGAGGGCGCCGAAGGGTTCTGGCGCAGCATCGCCAAGGAGGTCTTCGACGCCCGGACGACCGGCGAGCACGGCCCCGGCGTCGGCACGGTGCACTTCGAGATCCCGATGCCCCGCTGAGTCCCGATCCCCCAATTCGTAATGGGATCCATTTTCATATAGCCTCGACGCCGCACCACCGAGAAAGGAACCCGAGAACCCATGGCCGTACCCAAGCGCAAGATGTCCCGCAGCAACACCCGCCACCGGCGCGCCCAGTGGAAGGCCAGCACCCCGCAGCTCGTGCCGGTCACCGTCGACGGCTCCGCCTACCTCGTTCCCCAGCGCCTCGCCAAGGCGTACGAGCGCGGCCTGCTGCGCCCCGAGGGCTGACGGGATGGCCGAGCGACTGCCGGTCACCGTCCTGTCCGGCTTCCTCGGCGCGGGCAAGACGACCCTGCTCAACCATGTCCTGGGCAACCGCGATGGCCTGCGCGTCGCGGTGATCGTCAATGACATGAGCGAGATCAACATCGACGCCGCCCTCGTGCGGGGCGGCGAGGCCGCCCTCTCGCGCACCGAGGAACGCCTCGTGGAAATGACCAACGGGTGCATCTGCTGCACCCTGCGCGACGACCTCCTTGAGGAGGTCGACCGGCTGGCGAGGGCCGGGCGGTTCGACTACCTCCTCATCGAGTCCAGCGGCATCTCCGAGCCGATGCCGGTGGCCGCCACCTTCGAGTTCCCCCGCGACGACGGCGCCACCCTCGGCGATCTCGCGCGGCTCGACACGATGGTGACGGTCGTCGACGCCGCCAACTTCCTGCCGGAGCTGACGGGCGGCGACGGCCTGGCCGAGCGGGGTCTTGATCAGTACGAAGCGGACGAGCGCACGGTCAGCGATCTCCTCATGGACCAGATCGAGTTCGCGGACGTCATCGTCCTCAACAAGCTCGACCTGGTCGACGAGCGGGACGCCGAGCGGCTGACCGCCACCCTCGCGCGCCTCAACCCGCTCGCCCGCGTAGTGCCCGCGACCCAGGGCCGGGTGGATCTCCAACAGGTCCTCGGAACTGGCCTGTTCGACCTGGAGCGGGCCCAGCAGGCTCCGGGGTGGGTGCGGGAGCTGAACGGGGACCATGTGCCGGAGACCGAGGAGTACGGCATTTCCAGCACCGTCTTCCGTGCCGAACTCCCCTTCCATCCCGTGCGGTTGTGGAACTTCGTCACGCAGGACCTGGACAGCGGGGCCTTCGGGGACGTGCTGCGCTCCAAGGGCTTCTTCTGGCTCGCCAGCCGTCCGAACGTGACCGGATTGTGGTCACAGGCGGGGTCCGTCGCCCGCTTCGAACCGTCCGCCGCGCGCGACGCGGAGGACTTCCAGGGGCAGGAACTGGTCTTCATCGGGACCGGGTTGCGGGCCGATGCGCTGCGTGCGGCGCTGGCCGGGTGCCTGATGGCCGATGGCGAGAGCCTTCCGCCGCTCGACCTCGACCCGTTCCCCGCCTGGGACACGTACGGCATCGACGACGCCTGCGAGCACGAGGCTCTCGCCGGCTCACACCAGTAGCCGCAGCAGCTGTGCGCAGGCCTCCGCCTCGTCCGCGTGCCGGGTGATGGGGTGGTGCGTGCCGCGTTCGTACGTCCCGGTCTCCCACGCCCCGCCGTCCTCGGTCCGCCGCAGGTAGACGAAGTCGGGGGGCGTGGGGGCCGGTTCGTGGACGCCCTCGATCCAGTAGTAGCCGTCGGCGACACCGGCCTCGCGCAGGGCGGCGGGCAGTCCACGGATGTCCATCGGTGTGCTAGCCGTTCGCCGGCTCGAGGTAGCCGTGCTCGAGGAGCCACTTCACGTTCAGGCGCTGTCCCTCGCCCGGGTCGAGGAACACCGCGTCGAGCTTGATCTGCTGTCCGTGACCCGGCTGCTCGAACCAGGGGGCGATGCTGCCCTGCCAGACGTAGAACGGCTTGCTCACCTCGTAGACGCGGTAGTCGCAAGCGACTGCGGCATCACGGGTGTTGAGGTTCTGCGGGGGCAGTGCGCGCTTGGCGTACGGGTCACCGGCCGGGGCCAGGAACGAGCCGTACTCCGAGCCGAAGCGGTCGAGCAACTCGCCCTCCTCCAGCTCCTCGGGGTGCTTGTCGACCTGGCCGTTGACCGTCTCGAAGCCGTCGTTCGGCGGGTACTTCCAGCTGCCCGTGTCCGCGGGGCCTTCCCAGTACTTCTTCAGGAACGACGACGGCGTCAGGTCACCCGTCCGCTTCCAGCCCTTGAGCAGCGGGCCGACCGGCTCCTGCCACTTCTTGGGCAGCCACTTCGGGCCGAGCCGCGCGTCCTTCTGGAACTCGCCGGTGCAGGGCTCGTGCGGCTTCGACGTCGCCGCGGCCTTCGACTCCGACGCCGCCGTCGCGGCGGGCGCCGCCGCCATGGCGGTCGCGACACCCAGCGCGGCAAGAACAGTACGGATCCGGATCACAGAACTGCGGTCCACTCGGCAACTCCTCGCGTGCCCACGGGAAACGGGCACAGATACGGGACGAGAAACGAAAACAACTCGCACACCGTATCCGAGCAGTGGCTCTCAGTGGCCGCCTTCCGCGGCGGCGGGCCGAAACCAGCCATCCGCCCACGGCGGAGGCCAGTCGGCCCCCGTCCCGACCCGCGCCTCACGCCGGGACGTCATCGCCGTCAGGAACCTCCAGTTCGGCGGGCAGGGCGTCCAGGGCGGTGAAGCTGCGGTCGAGTCGGGTGATGCCCATGACCCGCCAGACGCGGGGAGCGCAGCGGACGAGTCTCAGGGCGCGGCCCGTGGCGGCGGTTCGGTTTCTGATGCGCACGAGGAGCCGCAGGCCGCCGGCGTCCAGAAAGGTGACCTGGCGCAGATCGACCACCACGTCGGAGCCCGAGCGGTCGAGGAACTCCCTTAAGCACGGCTCGAGTTCCTGCTCCGCCCAGGCGTCCAGTTCGCCGTGGAGTGTCAGAACGGTCAGCCCCTCCACCACACGGTGACGCAGCCCAAAGCTCGGGTCGGATATGCCCATGGGCTACCCCCAACTTCCCTTCCCCGCATACGAAGAGTGACGAATCCGCGCGTGGTACGGCCTGTCCGACCGGCACCGGGAGCCGCCTGGGTCCGGGGCGGCGCCGAGTATGGCATCTACATCTTGCCCGTTCAGGTGCTATTCATGCCTCGCGGTGGCGCTACCGGTCGCAAGTGGGGGCAACTTGGCGGCAATTCTAAGACCGTAACTCTCCGTAGCCTTCTATCGGAAGCGGAGGTGGGGGCTCATGCCCGTGGCACTCCTCCGAGCCCGTCGCGGGTGCAGCGTGTCATGAGGATATAGACCGCGGATGCCACCAACATGCCTGCGGGCAGGGCGAGATCAACGCGTCCCAGGGTGTCGGCGACCGGTCCCGTGTACGCGGTGTTCACGCACAGGGCGGCCGCCGTGACACCGGCGGCGAGCGCCAGCGGACCCGACCGGTTGACGCCCGCCGTGAACCAGAACGGGCTGCCGGGTGTCTCGTCCGTGAGCGCTATGCCGTCGTAGCGGTTGCGGCGCAGCACGATGTCCGTGGCGTAGACGGCCATGCTCGGGCCGAGCAGGACGACGGTCAGCTGGAGGACATTGCTGACGGTGTCGAGGAAGTTGGAGGCCAGCAGTCCGTACAGGGTGAGCGAGACGGCGGCGATCCCGTCGACGATGACGCTGATCGAGCGGCGGATGCGCAGCCCGACGGCCTGCAGGGCCAGGCCTGCGCTGTACGCGGTGAGGGCGTTGATGGCGATCGTGCCGAGGATCAGGGCGAGCAGGAAGACGGGGCAGCTCTTCATGGACGGCACCATCGACAACGGCACCGCCTGGCTCGAACGCCCCGACTGTCACGGCGAGTCCACACACGCCTTCTGGCCCGACCCCGCCGCCTACACCCACGTCGTCGGCGAACTCCACCGGGCGGGGGTGCCCACCGCCACGCATGCCATCGGTGACGCGGCCGTACGGCACGTCCTCGACTCCGTGGAGAAGGCGCGGGCCACGGGGGAGCGCCCCGTCCGGCACCGGATCGAGCACATCGAGACGGTGCCCGACGACACCCTGGCCCGGTTCGCCGAGCTCGGCGTCATCGCGTCCATGCAGCCCACGCACTGCTGCGACTTCACCCGGGCCGACCACACCGACAACTGGTCGCGCCGTCTCGGCGATGACCGGGCGTCGCGTGCCTGGCGCTGCCGCGATCTGTGGGACTCCGGCGCCACGGTCGTCCTCGGCTCCGACTGGCCCATCGCCCCCTACCCGCCGCTGGGTGTCATGGCGGGCGCCCGCCACCGCCGTCCGAGCCGCGACCTCAGCCGGCCGCCGCACGGCCCCGAGCAGGCCCTGTCGGCGCTGGAGTCGCTGCAGGCCATGACCGTGAACGCCGCTCATGCGGCGGGCGATGACCACGACGCCGGGCAGCTCGCCGTCGGCCACCGCGCCGATCTGACCGTCCTCGCCGACAACCCGCTCACCACCGACGCCACCGATCTTCCGGATCTGTCGGTCCTGCTCACGGTGCTCGACGGCCGCGCCACCCACCGCGCCACAAGCCTCTGACCCGTCCCGTCACGCCCACTCCGCCGTTGCACAGAACGCAACTCCGGTTGCGCCTCTTGTCCATGAGGCCCCTGGGCAGCACTGTGTCTGTCACACGCGTCACCACCGTCACAGGAGGAGCGGGCATGGAGGCAGGCATGAGCAGGGGGTCCGACGGGCGGCCCGAGGCGCGCGGCCGGGGACGGCGCGGGTTCATCGGAGCCGTCGCCGCCACGGCTGCCGCGGCCGCGCTCACCTCGTCACAGCACGCCGCTGCCCTTTCCTCCTCGCAGTCCACTTCCACCCCGTCGCCCCAGCGACCGCCGCGCCGCACGCGGCCGCTCCTTCTCGGTACGTACACCACCAAGCCCGGCGGCGGCATCGGCCTCGGTCTCGCGACGTACGACGACGCCACGGGACGCATCACCGCCACCGGAACACTGACCGGCGTCCCGGATCCCTCCTACCTCTGCCTCCACCCTTCGGGCAGCACCCTGTACGCCGTCAACGAGCAGGAGCAGGGCGGCGTGACCGCGGTCGCGCTCTCGCCCGCGGGCCCCGAAGTCCTGGGCTCGCGCGGCACCGGCGGCGCCGGGCCCTGCCATCTGTCCGTACACCCCGGCGGGCGCTGGCTGCTCAGCGCCAACTACCTCTCCGGGAGCGTGGCCGTCCATCCCGTCCAACCCTCCGGCGCGCTTGGCGAGTTGACCGATGTCGTCACGCACTCCGCTCCCCCGCCCGGGCCGGGGCAGGAGGGGCCGCACGCCCATCAGATCGTCACGAGCCCGGACGGCGGGCATGTCCTCGCCGTCGATCTCGGCACCGACGCCGTGTACAGCTACCGCCTCGACACGAAGGCGGGCAGGCTGACGCAGGTCTCGTACGCCACGCTCCGCCCCGGCGCGGGGCCCCGGCACCTCACCTTCCACCCCTCGGGACGGTTCGCCTACCTCGCCAACGAGATGGACAACACAGTGGTTGTCTGCGCGTACGACCCCGCCAGTGGGCGACTGACTCCGGGTGAGCCGCAGTCCACGGGCACGGGCGAAGGCACCAGCTATCCGGCCCAGTTGCTCGTCACACGCGCCGGCACCTTCGCCTTCCTCGCCAATCGCGGCCACAACAGCCTGACCCGGTACGCGATCGAGGCGGGCGGCGCCCGGCTGCGGATGCTCGACACGGTGCCCGTCGGCGGGGACTTCCCCCGGCACATCGCCTTCTCGCCGTCGCAACGGCTGCTGTTCGCGGCGAACCAGAAGTCGAGTTCGGTGAGCGTCTTCCACGTGGGCGCGAAGGGCCAACTACGCCTGGCGGGCGAGCCGTTCCCGGCCCCCGTGGCCGTGTGCGCGCTGCCGCTCTAGGGCGCGTACAGCTGGGAGGCGGAGGGTGTGCGCGCCCGCTGCCGGTCAGGGGTGGTGTAGGCGAAGTTCAGGACGGTACGGCGGATGCCGGTCCTGCGCAGTGCGGTGACGCGGTGGGCGGTGGTGTCGGCCCGCAGGAGGTAGCCGTCGCCGCGCCGGTGGTGGGCGTGGGCGGCGGTGGCGTGCAGGGCGTCGAGGGCGCTGGTGCGGGCGGTGTAGTGCAGGAGGCCGCCGTCGGCCGGGTCGGCGGGGGCCTCGATGAACAGCACCAGGGCCAGCGGGTAGTCGTCGGTGTGGGCGCCATGGGTGTCGCCGGGCCGGTGCAGGATGTTCAGGACGTGCCGCTCAAGGGGGTCGGCGACCTCGACCGCGGGCAGGGCGGCGACCCGGCCGAGCCACGCCAGGAGCTCCCGGTCGCGGTAAAGCCCCGGGATCAGCGTGGATTCATCGTCGATGGCGTGACCGCCGAGGGTGGTCATGTGGCGGGGCGAATCGTCCATGGACGCCATGGCGAAGTCCCGGCGCACGGCGAGCTTTTCCAGCCGCTGCACCTCGCGCGTCAGGTCATCCAGTAGCCGGGGCGGAATGAGCGAGGGCAGTCTCAGATAGCCGTCGGCGGCGAAGCGGTCGCTCAGCGGCGGGGTGTACGCGGGTAAGGAAAGCATCGTGCGGACCTACCCCGGCCCCGAGCGGGACAACCCATGCCGTACCCGTAGGCATCACCAGGAAGGTACGTATCACGAGGGACATGAAGGTACGTATCACGAGAGAAGGGCTGCACCCGTTCCATGACTTCGTTCCGCCCCGCCCCCGCCTGGCTCTCCGACGCCGTCTTTTACCAGATCTATCCGCAGTCCTTCGCCGACTCCGACGGCGACGGAATCGGTGACTTCAACGGCATCACCGAGCATCTCGACCACCTGGCGTGGCTCGGGGTCGACGCCGTCTGGATCAATCCCTGCTTCGCCTCGCCGTTCCGCGACGCCGGTTACGACGTGGCGGACCATCTCTCCGTGGCGCCCCGTTACGGCACGAACGACGACCTGGCCAAGCTGGTGGACGAGGCGGGCCTGCGCGGCATCCGGGTCCTCCTCGACCTGGTGGCCGGTCACACGTCCGACCGGCATCCGTGGTTCACCGCGTCCGCCGACGACCCGGACGACGACCGCTACATCTGGGCGCCGGATGGCTGCCCGGACGGTTTCGTACGGTCGCCGGGGTCCCGCCCCGGCGCGTATCTGCCGAACTTCTTCGACTCCCAGCCCGCCCTCAACTTCGGCTACGCCCGCCCCGATCCGGCCGAGCCGTGGCGGCAGCGGGTCGACGCCGCCTGGCCGCGCGCCAACCGCGCCGCCCTGCGCGACGTCATGCACCACTGGCTGCGGCTCGGCCTCGCCGGATTCCGCGTCGACATGGCGCACTCCCTGGTCAAGGACGACCCGGACCGCAGCGCCACGGCAGCGGTGTGGACAGAGCTGCGCGGCTGGCTGGACACCGCGCATCCGGAGGCGGTGCTCCTGTCGGAGTGGGGCGATCCGGCGGTGTCCGTCCCCGCCGGGTTCCACGCCGATTTCTTCCTCCAGTTCGGCGGCCCCACCGACGGTCGGCCGCTGCGCTCCCTGTGGAACAACCGCGCGGGCACCGACTCCGAGGCATGGGATCCCGTCGCCCCGTTCTTCGACCCGAGCGGCCAGGGCTCCCCCGACACGTTCGTCGATGCGTGGCGGGCGGCCCGCGCGGCCGTCGGCGACGCCGGGCACATCTCGCTGCCCACCTCCAACCACGACTTCTCGCGCCTCAACTGCGGTCCGCGCACCGCCGAACAGCTCCCCGCGGCCTTCGCCTTCCTGCTCACCTGGCCCACGCTCCCGGCGATCTACTACGGCGACGAGATCGGCATGCGCTACATCCCCGATCTGCCCGACACCGAGGGCAGTGTGCTCGGCCCGCACTACAACCGGGCGGGTTCGCGCACCCCAATGCAGTGGGACGACGGCCCCGGCGCGGGCTTCTCCACCGCTCCCGCCGAGCGCCTCTACCTCCCCCTCGACCCGGATCCGCACCGGCCCACCGTCGCGGCCCAGCGCGCCGACGACACCTCGCTGCTGCATCTCGTACGCCGCCTGATCGCGCTGCGCAAGGCCGCCCCCGAGCTCGGCCCGGACGGCTCGGTGGAGGTGCTGCACAGCGGCTATCCGTTCGTGTACGTCCGGGGCGGGCGCTTTCTCGTCGTGGTCAACCCGCGCAGCGCGCCTGCGGCGTTCACCACCGATCTCGTCGCCGGTGCGGAGCCGCGCGCCCTGGAGGTGGCGGGTGTGGAGGCGGCGGGCGGCGCCGTCACGGCGCGGGGATTCGGGTACGGCGTCTTCGATCTGGGCCCGACGGACATCCCCTCTTAAGTCCCGTCGGGACAGATGTCTCATTGGGACGTGATAGGTGTACAGTCGAATACATGAAGGCGACGGAATCCACGAAATCCGCGGGATCCACCGAGTCGACACCCCAGGCACCGGCCCCCGGCCCGGCGGGCGAGGACCGCAGGCAGCGCAAGGCCCGGCAGACGCGGGAGGCGCTCGCCGACGCGGCGATCGACCTGATCCTGGAGCACGGCCTCGCGACCGTCACCGTGGAGGCCATCGCCGAGCGCGCCGACGTCACGCGCCGCACCTTCAGCCGCCACTTCGGCGGCAAGGAGGCCGCGGCGCTCGACTTCACCCGCGCCGACGGCGACCGCATCAACGCAGCCCTGCGCACGCGCCCCGCCGACGAGCCCCCGCTGGCCGCCTACCGGGCGGCCGTACAGGACTGGCTCGCCGATCCGGAGATGCCGGGATGGCACCGCCGCCCCCGGACGCGGGCGCTCCTCGCGCTCGTCGACACGGAACCGGCGCTGTTCGCCGCGTACGAACGCGTCCGGGGCGACGCCCAGGACGAATCCGTCCGGATCATCGCCGACCGGCTCGGCACCGGCCCCGCCCGGGACCAGCGCCCGGCCGTGATCGTCGGCGCCGCCGCCGGAGTGCTGACCGCCGCCCTGCGCAGCTGGGCGCGCGGCGGACACGCAGACGACACAGACGTCGAAGACCTCGCCGCGCATGTGGAGCAGGCCTACGACGTCCTCACCGGGGAGGCCGCCCTGGCGGCCCCCCACATCGCGACAGGAAATTGAACAAGGTCTTCCACGAGCACGGCGTCGTGGGCCTCACGAAGACGGCCGCGCGTCCCCTGTCTACGTCTCTACTTCTACGGCTTGGTGAAGTCGACGTCCTGGGCCCTCGCGACGATCTCGACCTCGTCGCCGAGGGCCCATTCGGCGACCCGCGACACCATCGCCGCCGGGACCGCATCGCTGATTCCCTCCGCGGCGGGAATGTCGTACGTCGCGTGCGCGTCGTGCGGCATGACGACGCGGAAGTCCAGATCGAGGGCGGTGCGCGCGGTCGCGAGGACGCACATCTCGGACTGCACCCCGCAGATGGCGAGGTCGCGCACGCCCGCATCCGCGAGCAGCTCCCCGAGCCCGGTCTCCTCGAAACCGTCGTCGATCGTCTTGCGGAGCACGGTCTCGCCCCGGTCCGCGTCCACGGGGAGGTGGATCTGCCAGCCGGGAGTGCCGGGTTCGTCGACGGATCCGGGCTCGCCGTCGTTCTGGAGCTGGATGACGAGGGCGCCGGCGGCGCGGGCCCGCGTGATGAGGTCGATCGTACGGTCGAGGACGCGGGCCGCTTCCGGTACGGCGCCGTCGCCGGAGACGAAGGCGGACTGCATGTCGACGACCAGCAGGGCCTGAACGGGCTTCGTGGTCGTGTCTATTGGCTGCGCATTGTTCTCAGTCACGGTCCACCATCTTGCCGTTCGCCATCACCAGCCGTACGTCCCCCAGCGCTTCCACGTCCTTGAGAGGATCGCCGCGCACCGCGATCAGATCGGCCCGGTAGCCGGTCGCCAGGCGTCCGACGTGGTCGGCGATGCCCAGGGCGTCGGCGGCCTCCGTGGTGGCCATGTCGATGACGCGGTCCGGTTCGATGCCCAGGTGCTGGTAGAAGCCGAGGCTCTGGGCCAGGCCGTCGCAGCCCGCGCGCTGGACTCCCGCGTCCGTCCCGGCGATCAGGCGGGCGCCGTGTTCCGCCATGGTCCGCACCTGGTCGAACATCGCCTTGGCCCGTTCGGCGCCGAAGAACATGGGCAGCATCCGCCAGTTGGGGCTGACGGTGGGGCAGATCCGGATGCCCTTGGCGACGATGGCGTCCAGGACGTCCTCGCGCAGGTCGAAGCCCTTGCGGGTCATCCAGGTGCAGTGCTCGATGGTGTCGACGCCGGCCATCACGGCGGCCACGATCCCGGCGGTGCCGTGTCCGTGCGCGGCGACCGGCAGCCCGGCCCGGTGTGCCTCGCGGACGACGGCGCGGATCTCGGGGGCGCCGAACTGGGCCTGCCAGGTGGCGGGGCCGCCGTGGGTGAGGCCGCCGCCGGTGGCCATCACCTTGATGACGTCGGCGCCCAGTTCGGCGTTGCGGCGCACCAGGGCGCGGATCTCGTCCTCGCCGTCGACCTCCCCGCCGAGGAACCAGCAGTGGCCGCCCTTGGTGGTCAGCGGTGTGGTGGCGGCGACGATCCGGGGGCCCGGCACGGCGCCGTCGGCGATCGCCTCGCGCAGCCGCAGGGTGAGGCGGCCCCGGTCCCCGAGGTCGCGCACGGTGGTCACGCCGCTGTGCAGGAACTGGCGCGCCCGCTCCTCCATGGCGACCATCAGCGTGCGGTCGTCGTGGGCGTCCAGGACGGCCACCGGGTCCTTGCTCGCGTCGAAGACCAGGTGGACATGGGCGTCGATGAGGCCGGGCAGCACCGTGGCGTCGGGCAGCGCAAGCCGTCGCGCCCCGTCGCGCACCATCGGCTCGACGGCACCGCGGGGTCCCGCGGCGACGATGGCCGCGCCGTCCGTCAGTACGGCGCCGTCCTTGACGCACTGGCCACGCGGCCCGGTCAGAACCCGCCCTGCCGTGATCAACGTCTGGCTCATCTCGACCTTTCCCACAAGGAGTTGGCGGAGCCGGCGGTGCTTGCCGGGTTCCATCGTCCGTCATGGGAGGGCGGAAGGGGATGTTCTGGCGGCCGTCCCGATGTGGACGCCGCGTGCGCGCGCTGTCCCGCGGGGGCGCATAGCCTGGGGCGGAACGCCCCGCTCAGGACGGAGGTCAGGGTCTGATGAGCACGGAAGTCACGGTCCTCCTCATGGCCGCCGGGGCCCTGGCGGCCGCCACGCTTGCGGTCGCGGTCGCCCTGCTCGTACGCCTGGTCAGGGCGCGCCGCAGGCTGCGCAGGGCGGGGTTGCCGGTGGAACGTCAGTGGGTGTTCTGGGGTGCGGTCGCCTATCTCGTACTGCCCGCGGATCTGCTGCCCGATCCGGTGTTCCTCGACGACATCGGAGTGCTGGCGCTCGCGCTGCGGTCGATGCGGAAGGAACTGTCGGCGGGCTCAGGACTCGGGGGTCGCGGGGCGCAGTAGCGGGCGGCGCACATGCCGGGCCTTGGTCAGCAGGATGTGCATGCGCTCGGTCACCTGGGCGACGTCCTCGACGGGCTCGTCGAACGGCAGCCGCACATCGGCCTGGCTGCGCGCCCGCTCCAGGCGCAGGGTGAGGCCGTACTGGTCGATGGCGAGCGGGCGCACGCGCACCACTCCGTGCAGGCTGTCGGCGTGGACGAGCCGCGTCAGCTGCTCGACGGCGTCCTCGTGCGCGTCGGCGAGGTGGGTGAGCAGGCGTGCCTCGGCCTCCGCCAGGGGGTCGGGGGCCGTCAGGGCGAGTTCGTCGAGGTCGATGCCGATCCGCTCGCCGGTGGCATCGTGCAGCACGGCGCAGGTCGGCGCGAAGAGGAAGCGCTCGCCGTCGGGCACGAGCGACCCCGAGAGCCACAGCCGGGCCCGGATCCGGTCCCTGACCGGCACCGGTGAGACATCGGCGAGTTCCAGCAGGGTGGACGGCTCGCCGCGCGGCGCGCAGATCATCGCGGTGGCCAGTGCGCTGTCCCGCGGCGGGACCAGCAGAACCGTGCCGTCCGCGCCGACGCTGTGCGCGCCGACGAGTTCGTCCCTGCCGATCTCCGTGGTCACCGCGCAGGACCACGCGGTGGCGAGCACGGAACGCGCGCGTGCCGCTGCTGTGGGCACGGTCGTGCTGATGTGACGGACACCCATTCGTCAACCTCCATTAGGTAAGCCTTGCCTAACTTATCTGAGATCAAGAGTGGGTGCCACCAGGCGGGGCCGACTTCCGCCTCAGGGAGATGGCCGCCGGGCACGGCCGAGTACCGGCCCGAGTGCCGGCAGCGGCTCGGCGCCGGCGCGATCTCCGAGGTCCTACGCCTGTTCGCAGGGCTGCCGCCGGTGCAGGCTGTGGGGATCAACTCCGCACCGCACCTGTGGTCCCTTACCGCCATCTCCCTTACCGCACAGGAGAGTTCACCCCATGCGTCTCATGCGCATCGGCGAGCCCGGCCGCGAACGGCCCGTTCTCGCCTCGTCCGACGGCAGGCACCGCGACCTCTCGTCCGTGACCCGCGACATCGACGGCACCTTCCTCGCCGCCCTGTCCGAAGACCCGTCGCTCGTACCAGACGCCTCCGGTCTGCCCGAGACGGACATCACGGGGCAGCGCGTCGGTGCCCCCGTAGCCCGCCCGTCCGCCGTGCTCTGCATCGGGCAGAACTACGCCGCCCACGCCGCCGAATCGGACTCCGAGCCTCTTCTACAAGGCGCCGAACACCGTCATCGGTCCGTACGACGACGTCCTCATCCCGCGCGGCTCGAAGAAGACCGACTGGGAAGTCGAACTCGGGCGGCCAGTGGTCCAAGGGCAAGAGCTGCGCGACGTTCAACCCGCTGGGGCCCGTCCTGGTGACCGCCGACGAGGTGGGCGACCCGCAGGGCCTGCGTCTGCGGTCCTACGTGAACGGGGACGTCCGGCAGGACTCCGTGTCCGCCGACATGATCTTCGGGGTCGCGGAGCTCGTGCACCATCTGTCGCAGTATCTGGTCCTCGAACCCGGCGATGTCATCAACACCGGTACGCCCCAAGGGGTCGCCCTCTCCGGGCGCTTCCCCTACCTGGTCCCCGGCGACGTGATGGAGATGGAGATCTCGGGCCTCGGGACACAGCGCAGCCGCTGCGCTCCCGCATAGGGAAGGCGTCCGGCGGCGGCCGTGCACCACGGGCCGCCGCCCGGCCGATTCAGTCGGCCCCTGCCGTTCAGTGCCCCCTGGCGATCCACTCCTCCAGATGCGGCGCCTCCGCGCCGATCGTCGTGCTGTCGCCGTGGCCGGTGCGCACGACAGTCTCCGGTGGCAGCGTCAACAGCCGGTCCCTGATCGAGTCGACGATCGTCGGGAAGTCGCTGAACGAACGGCCCGTCGCTCCCGGCCCGCCCGCGAACAGCGTGTCGCCGGTGAAGACGGTGGCAAGGTCCGGCGCGTACAGGCTGACCGCGCCCAGGCAGTGGCCCGGCGTGTGCAGGACCTTCAACTCCGTGCCCGCCACGGTCAGTTCCTGCCCGTCAGTCAGCTCGCCGTCGGGGGCGCGGTCGGGGTGGGTCTGCTTCCACAGCTCCGCGTCGGCGGGGTGCAGCAGGATCGGCGCGCCGGTGCGGGCGGCGAGCGCGGGGGCCGCGTCGATGTGGTCGTCGTGCGCGTGCGTGCACACGATCGCGACGACCCGGCGGTCCCCGACGGCGGCCGCGATGGCGTCCGCGTCGTGCGCGGCGTCGATGACGACGACCTCGCTGTCGTCACCGACGATCCATACGTTGTTGTCGACGTCCCAGGTGCCGCCGTCGAGGGAGAAGGTCCCGGACGTGACGAGGTGGTCGATACGGGCGGCCGCCATCAGAAGACCACCACCGAACGCAGGACATCCCCGTGGTGCATCCGCTCGAAGGCCTTCTCCACGTCCTCCAGAGCGATCGTCTCGGTGACGAACGCGTCCAGGTCAAGGCGCCCTTGCCGGTAGAGGTCGATGAGCATCGGGAAGTCGCGTGAGGGCAGACAGTCCCCATACCACGACGACTTGAGCGCACCGCCGCGCCCGAAGACGTCGAGCAGCGGCAGGTCGATGCGCATCTCCGGTGTCGGCACGCCGACCAGGACGACCGTGCCTGCCAAGTCGCGGGCGTAGAAGGCCTGTTCGTACGTCTCCGGGCGGCCGACGGCCTCGATGACGACGTCGGCTCCGTTGCCGCCGGTCAGCTCGCGAATCGCCTCGATCGGGTCCGCCGTGCGGGAGTTGACGGTGTGCGTGGCGCCCAGGCTCTCGGCCGTCCGGAGCTTCTTGTCGTCGATGTCCACCGCGATGATCTTCGCGGCGCCTGCGAGGCGCGCGCCCACGACCGCCGCGTTGCCGACACCGCCGCAGCCGATGACGGCGACCGAGTCGCCCCGGCCGACCTCTCCGGTGTTGATGGCGGCGCCGAGCCCGGCCATGACGCCGCAGCCGAGGAGTCCGGCCGCGGCGGGCGATGCGGCCGGGTCGACCTTGGTGCACTGGCCGGCGGCGACGAGGGTCTTCTCGGCGAAGGCGCCGATGCCGAGCGCCGGCGAGAGTTCGGTGCCGTCCGTGAGGGTCATCTTCTGCTCGGCGTTGTGCGTGTCGAAGCAGTACTGCGGGCGACCGCGCAGACAGGCACGGCACTGACCGCACACCGCACGCCAGTTGAGGATCACGAAGTCGCCGGGCGCGACCTCGGTGACGCCGTCGCCGACCGACTCGACGACGCCCGCCGCCTCATGGCCGAGGAGGAAGGGGAAGTCGTCGTTGATGCCGCCCTCGCGGTAGTGCAGATCGGTATGACAGACGCCGCACGCCTGCACCTTCACCACGGCTTCTCCGGGGCCCGGGTCCGGCACGACGATCGTCTCGATCCTCACCGGCTCGCCCTTCGCGCGGGCGATCACGCCCTGTACCTGCTGCGCCATGAGGTCAGCCCTTCTTTCTTCGGCATCACATGTTCCTCGGGCATCCTCACATCCTGGACACCCCCTCGACGACCCGCTCGCACAGGTTGCGACGGCCGATTCCGATCTCCTGGGCCCGGTGCCGCCTAGGGTGGGCGGGTGCGTGATCTCGCTGCTCAGGCCCTGCTTCCGGTCAATGCGACGCTCGGTGCGGCGCTGCTCGTGCTGCTGCTTGTCGCGGCCGCGACGGCCGCCGTGTTCCGGCTCTCCCCCGACGGTTCGTACGGCAGGGCGCGCGAGATCGTGGTGGCCGAGGTGCGGGCGGCCGCGCAGCTGGGCGTGGTGTCCCTGGCGATCGGCTGGGTGATCCACCACCTGGCGGCGCTCTTCGCCTTCCTGCTCCTGATGTTCGCCGTCGCCGCGCGCACCGCGGGGCGACGCATCACCGAGAACGGCAGCTGGTGGTGGGCGGCGCTGCCGATCGCGGGACCCGTCGTCCCGGTGGTGACCGCCCTGACGCTGGCCGGGCTGCTCCCCGTGCGGGGCATCGCCATGATCCCGGTGACCGGCATCCTCATCGGCGGTGCGCTGACGGCGACCGTTCTGGGCGGCCGCCGGGCCCTGGACGAACTCCACGCCCGCAAGGGCGAGTTCGAAGCGGGCCTGGCCCTCGGCCTGCTCGCCCGGGACGCCCGCCTGGAGGTGATCCGCCCCGCCGCGTCGGACGCCCTGCTCCCCGGACTCGACCAGACCCGCACGGTGGGCCTTGTCACCCTGCCGGGAGCGTTCGTCGGCATGCTCCTAGGCGGTGCGTCCCCCGCCCTCGCGGGCGCGGTGCAGCTGTTCGTGCTGATCGCCCTGATGGCGGTCCAGGCGATCGCGGTGGCGGTGACGGTCGAGCTGGTCGCCTGCGGCCGGCTGAACCGCGCGGAGTCGGCGGAGTCGGCGTGAGCGGCGACAGGCCCTGAGCGTAGGCTCCGAATCATGTCTGTCTACGAAAATGCCGAGATCGCCGCCCTCCAGGGCGGCCCCGCGAACCTGGACCAGCACCTGGGCAAGGCGGTCCTGATCGTCAACGTCGCCTCCAAGTGCGGGCTGACCCCGCAGTACGCGGGCCTGGAGCGACTCCACGCGCAGTACGCCGCCCGCGGCTTCACCGTCCCTGGCGTCCCCTGCAACCAGTTCATGGGCCAGGAGCCCGGTACGTCGGAGGAGATCGCCGAGTTCTGCTCGGCGACGTACGGCGTGACCTTCCCGCTGACCGAGAAGGTCGACGTCAACGGCGATGCCCGGCACCCGCTGTACGACAACCTCGTGGGCACCGCGGACTCCGAGGGGCACAGCGGTGACATCCGCTGGAACTTCGAGAAGTTCGTGATCGACGCGAAGGGATCGGTCGTCGCCCGCTTCTCCCCGCAGACCGAGCCTGACGCTCCCGAGGTCATCGCCGCGATCGAGGCGAACCTGCCGAAGTAGTCGGCGAACGCGGCCGTCTGCCCTGCTGTGCGGCAAGGCAGACGGCTCGCGTCAGCTGTCCAGAGATCAGAGTCGGTGCAGGCAACGTGGTGCTCTAGCCGACCGCAGGCGGGGGCATCGGGTTTTCCGCGGGCCCTGTTCAGTGCACGGCAGCCGTCTCCGACACCCGGGCGAGGGCAGCCGCTTCCGCGCTGTCCTCGTCGGCGCTGAACACATGCACCACCAGGCCCGTCTCGCCGGGTGCCGCCGGTACGTGCAGGGTCTCGAAGTTCAGGGTGAGCAGCCCGGCGGCCGGGTGCCGCAGGCGTTTGCGGCCCGCCGCGCACATCACGACCTCGCCGCTGTCCCAGATCCGCCGGAACTCGCCGCTGGCCGTGGTCAGTTCGGTGATGAGCGCGGCCAGTTCCGTGTCCTGCGGGTAGCGACCCGCGGCGACGCGCAGCTGGCCCACCGCCTCCGCCGCCCTGTCCTCCCACTCGGGGTGTACGAGACGGGATGCGGGGTCGAGGAAGAGGAATCTGGCGTTGTTCCGGTCGCGGCCGGCCGGGTCGGCGAGGCCGCCGATCAGTTCGGCGCCCAGAGGGTTCCAGGCCACCACGTCGAGGCGGTGGTCGGTCGCGAAGGCGGGGAAGTCGCCCAGGGCGTCCAGGATCCGTCGCAGCAGGGGGCTGACCCCGGCCGTGGGCGCGGGCTCGCGACGGGCGGCGGCCAGTGTGGTGAGGTGCGCGCGCTCCGCCGCGTCGAGGCCGAGCGCCCCGGCGAGCGCGTCGAGCACCTCGGGGGACGGCTGTGTGGCCCGGCCCTGTTCGAGGCGTACGTAATAGTCCACGCTGATCCCGGCCAACTGGGCCAGTTCCTCACGGCGGAGGCCGCGCACCCGGCGGCGCCGACCGCCGGTGAGCCCCACGTGCTCCGGCGTCACGCGCCCCCGGCGGGCACGCAGAAAGCCGCCGAGGCCCCGATCCGTGTCGCCGGTCCCGCCGCTGGTGCCACCCATGTTGTCCACGCCGTCCATGCTCTTCACCCCGTTCATGCGCCCAGTATGCGTGGCCCTGGCAGTACCAGGATCGGTGTTCCGACGTCGAACAGGGTGCTGGCTGACCGGAGCGCGCCCGGAGATCGTGGCGGCATGAACGCAACCACGCCGCCCCGCCCGAAGAAGATCCTCGTCGTCAGCGCCCACCCCGAACCCCTTTCCCTCAACGCCTCCCTGGCCGCCTTCGCGGTCGACGAACTGCGCGCGGCGGGGCACGAGGTGCGGGTCTCCGACCTGTACGCGATGAAGTGGAAGGCGACGGTGGACGCCGACGACTTCCCCGGTCACACCGGGGATCAGCGCCTGCATGTGATGGCCGCCTCCGAGCGGGACACGCTCGCCGATCGTCTTGCGTCCGACATCGCGGTGGAGCAGGAGAAGGTGCGCTGGTCGGACGCGGTGATCCTGCAGTACCCGCTGTGGTGGTTCTCGGCGCCCGCGATCCTGAAGGGCTGGATCGACCGGGTGTTCACCAGCGGGTTCGGCTACGGCCCCGCGGTCCCGCCGCCCTACAGCGAGGGCATCCTGGCGGGGCGGCGTGCGCTGGTGTCGGTGACGATCGGCGCCCGTGAGTCGTCGTTCTCCGACCGGGGGATCCATGGCCGTCTCGCGGACGTCCTGTATCCCGTGCAGCACGGTCTCTTCTGGTTCACCGGCATGGCGCCGCTGGAACCGTTCGCGGTGTACCACGCGAACGAGCTGCCCGATGAGCGGTTCGCGGCGGCGAAGCGGGAGTACGGGCGCCGGCTCGGCGGTCTCTTCACCGACGAGCCGGTCCCGTTCCGTTCACTCGTCGGCGGCGACTACGACCACGACATGCGGCTGCTGCCGGGCGTCGAGACGCCGGGGACGAACGGCCTCGATCTCCATGTCCGGCCGCGCGGCTGATCAAGTCACCGCTGTGTGCCGCTACTTGAAGGCGGCGGCGTTCCGTGCCGCCCACTCGGCGAAGGGGCGGGGCGGGCGGCCGATGACCCGCTCGGCGTCGGGGCTCACCCGCTGTTCGTCGGGCGACGGTGAGCCCAGGATGGCGAGGGTGGCCTCCACCACCTGCTCGGGCATGAAGGCCGGCATCTGCGCCCGGGCCTCCGCCTCGCTCTGCTCCACGAACCGCACCGGCTCGCCGATCGCGTCCCCGATCGCCGCGGCCTGCCGCCTCGGCGAGACCGGCGCAGGACCCGTCAGGACGTAGGTGGCGCCGCCGTGCCCGGCCTCCCGCAGCGTGACGTCGGCGACCGCCGCGATGTCGTCCGGGTCGATCACCGGCAGGGCGACATCGCCGAACGGCGCGGCGACCGTACGGCTCGTGCGGACCGCGTCGGCCCAGAGGAACGCGTTGGAGGCGAAGCCGCCGGGTCGCAGCACCGTCCATTCCAGGCCCGATCGCTTGACGGCCTCCTCGTACGCAGGTGGGTGGCGCAGTGTTCCGACGCCTTGGGAAGAGAGCAGCACAACCCGACGTACGCCGCCTGCCCGCGCGGCGTCGAGGACGCCGTGCACATCGCCGCCGGCCTGCGCGAAGTCTCCGGACGTCAGCAGGAACAGGGCGTCGGCCCCGTCGAGTGCGGGCCTGAGCCGCTGCGGATCGGCCACGTCGGCCCGCAGGTGCCGCACTCCCGCCGGGACGTCGGTCTCCGACACCGCGCGCGAGACGGCCGTGACCTGCTCTCCTGCCGCGACGAGTGCCTGCACAAGTGGCCGTCCCACGTTGCCCGTTGCTCCGGTCACCACGATCATGTTCGCTCCCCATGCCTTGTTCTCTGTTCTCTGTGGACACGAAGGAAGCTATCGGCGCCGGGACATTAGGCACCTAGGGGAAAGTAATGGGGAACCGCCCCGATTGTGACCGTCCTCACAGGTGCCGGCTGTCGCCCTGCCCCGCGGCGCTGACGTCGAGGAGCGACTCCAGCGGGGTTCCGCTGTTCCACAGGCCCAGATGGTCGCGGTGCACGGTGACGATGGAGTGCGTCGCCGCGAACGTCGCGGAGGGACGGCTGAACCGTGTGGTCGTCACGAAGATCGCCACATCGGCCCCGAAGTGCACGCGGGAGCCCAGGAGATCGCGCAGTTCACGGCTTGCGATCGTGCCGCTCGGGGCGTACCGCTTGCACTGGACGACCATGCTCCGGCCGTCCGGCAGCCGCCCGATCACATCGGCGCCCTGGTCGCCGGCGCCGCCCACCCGGCGCACCTCGGTGCAGCCGTCCCTGCGGCACAGCCCCGCGACATGCTCCTCGAAGGCGGTGCCGGTCATGGCGTCCACATCCGCGAGGGTCCGGTACCCCGCCCGTACCGCCTCCTGTCCGCGCCACTCGCGATCCCGTCCGCGCGCCATGCGGTCCGTGCGCCACAGCCACCACGCCACGGATCCGAGGCCGCCGACGAGCAACACCGCGGCCGCGTAGGGCCAGACGACCGACCAGAACACCACCACCAGGAGCAGCAGGGCGGTGACCAGGGCACCCGCCTCGCGCCGTTTGCTCTCCGCCGTACGCCGTCCCCGTCGAGCGGCCATCGGTACCCCCTCCGCCGTCCTTGCCAAGGAGTGTGGGCAGGGAGGGCGGGTTCGGGAAGGGCGGACGTTCGGCCACTGGCCGAAGCCGCGCCTCAGACCTCGTCGAGGGTGGTGCCGGCGCCACCCCACGGCAGGTGGCTGCCCGGCTGCTCGCGCGATCCCCAAATCCATACGCTCGTCTACGGACCGACGATGCCGTACGGACTCCCGATGTCGTACGGACCGGCAAAGGCATCGTTCGCGGCACGGTGACCGACACGGTGCGTACCTTCGAAGGGATTCCGTACGCCGCCCCGCCCACCGGCGAGCGACGCTGGGCCCCCACCGCGCCCGCGGGCCGCTTCTCCGACAATGAGGACTGCCTCTTCGTGAACGTCACGACACCGCGCTCGGCGTCTCGCCGCCCGGGGCGACGTGATGACGGTCAACTACCGCCTGGGCGCCCTGGGTTACCTCGCCCACCCCGATCTGGAGAAGTACGGCAAGCATCGCGGCGAGTCCGGCAACTACGGATTCCTCGACCAGCAGGCGGCCCTGCGCTGGGTGCAGCGCAACGCCGGTGCCTTCGGCGGCGACCCGGACGCGACGATCGAGGAGGCCGACTACCGTGCCCGCATAGAGGAGGAGTACGGCAAGCGGAAGGCGGCCGCCATCGCGAAGCGCTACCCCGTCAGCGCGTACGTCGACACACCGGCCCTCGCCCTCGCGGCGGCCCTGACCGACGCCAACTGGGCCCGGCCCGGCATCGACACCGGTCGACCCCCTGGTACGCGGACCCGACGTACCCGAAGCCCGGCTTCCCTGCCGGGGCCGGGCACCTGTTCGAGCTCCCCTACCTCTTCGAGCTCGACGATTTCGAGCGGCTGACGCCGGCCCAGCGGGACCTGTCCGACGCGATGATCCGCATCTGGACGGACTTCGCACGCGAGGGCAGGGCGGACTGGAAGCCGACCACCCCGACGGCGGTCAACGCCAAGGCCCTCGCCTCGGGGCCCGGCGGCATCCGCCCGGTGGACTTCGCCAAGGACCACCGGTACGCCTTCTGGAAGTCGCTGAGCCGATAGCCGCACGCGCTGCCGTGCGGACCCGTCCGGCAGCGTCCCTCACCCCCCGATACATCCAGCCGGACCAAGCTGACCTGCGAACTTCCGGCCGTGCTCCTACGGTGGCTGAATGGCCATCAGGTACCTTCCGCGCTCCTCATCCGTCCGCACCGCGGCCCTCACGATCGTTGCTCTGGTCCTCCTGCCCACACCCTTCGCGGCGGCCGCCCCGGCCGAGCCCGCACCGCCCAAGCCGGTACCCGCGTACTCCTCGACCCTGCTCGACCGGCCCGGCACCCACGCCAAGCCGGGCGCCCGCGCCCCGGCGCTGCCGGCCGATATCTCGGCGCTGTCCTGGCTGGTGGCCGACGCCCGTACGGGCGAAGTGCTCGCCGCGCACAACGCCCACCGCCAACTGCCGCCCGCCTCCACCCTGAAGTCCCTCTTCGCCCTGACGGCCCTGCCCCACCTGGACGCCGCCGCCAGCCACAAGGTCTCCGGGAGCGA
This sequence comes from Streptomyces sp. NPDC086554, assembly GCF_040686095.1. Classification (NCBI taxonomy): domain Bacteria; kingdom Bacillati; phylum Actinomycetota; class Actinomycetes; order Kitasatosporales; family Streptomycetaceae; genus Streptomyces; species Streptomyces sp. NPDC086554. Next base: position 7,741 of record NZ_JBFBJK010000039.1, on the reverse strand, counting down.
GCTCTCCGGCGTCGGTGACGGCAGCAGCCTGGTGGGCGTCGAGGCGGGCCGCAGCTACCGCGTATCCGATCTGTGGCGGGGCGTCTTCCTCAGCTCCGGCAACGACGCCGTTCACGTGCTCGCCAAGCTGAACGGCGGCTGGCAGCAGACCGTCCTTCAGATGCGCGCCAAGGCCCGCGCCCTGGGCGCCCGCGACACCCATGTGGTCTCCCCCGACGGCTACGACGCAGCGGGGCAGGTCTCATCGGCGTTCGACCTTGCGGTCTTCGGCCGGGCGGGACTCGCGGATCCCGAGTTCGCCCGCTACTGCGCGACGGCGGTCGCGCGGTTCCCCCATGGCAACTGGTCCTACCCGATCATGAACACCAACCGCCTGCTGACCGGCGCGGACGGCGTGGCACGCTACCCCGGCCTCATCGGCATCAAGAACGGCTACACCAGCCATGCCGGCCACACCCTGATCAGCGCGGCACAGCGCGGCAACCGCACCCTGGTCGTCTCCGTGATGAACCCTCAGGAAGGTGGCGGACACGCCGTGTACGAAGAGGCGCGGTCGCTGCTCGACTGGGGCTTCAAGGCAGCGGGGCGCGTACAGCCGGTGGGTTCACTGCTGCCCCAGAGCGAGCTGTCGCGCACCGCGCAGCGTCCGGCCCCCACCGGGCAGGACGCGCTGGGCCTGCAGTCCGACGACTCGGACTGGACCGCGATCCTCCTGGTCGGCGCGGGTTCGGCGATCCTGCTTGCGGGTGCGGTGGTGGTGATCCGGCGGCGTGCGGCCCGCCTCTACCGCTCCTCCGGGCGCCAGTAGCCGAGCGCGTGCACACGGCAGTACGGCCTTGACCGCGTCGACCAGATGGGCGCCGCCGCCGTCCGTCAGGTGCAGGCGCCGTTCCCCTCCCCTGAGCGGCCCGAAGCCGTCAATAACCCTCGGCACGGATCACAACCCCTGTGCCCGCTTGTGGAGTTCACCCGCGGTCGCGCCCAGGACCTCGCCCTCCATGGCCGAAGCGCCCTCCGCCGCGTCACCGAAGCTGTTGACGGACACCAGCTTGCCCCGGCCCGACTTCTCATCGAAGTCGGCCAGCCAGGGCCCGCCACTCGACCCGCCTTCCATCGGGCAGCGCACGCTCTGCTTGTCCTGGGGCGCGGCCTTCGTGGTGCCCGCGCAGTACATCAGCCGCTCGCCGCGCTGCTCCTGGCTGTCGGGATAGCCGAAGACGGTCACTTTGCCGCCCGGCTTGCGGTCGACGGCGACGGCCTGCCCGCCGACCGTGTCGGTCAGCGACTTGCCCTTCCGCTCGTCCACCACGACGACAGCGACGTCGTTCTTGGCGTCGCGCTCCCAGCTGCGCGGCATCGCGAACGCCCGCACCGCGAACGTCCCGTACGGGCGCTTGCCTTCGCCGTATCCCGGCACGAAGACCATGTTGCTGTAGTGGTTCCCCGGGGATGCGGGCAGCTGCACGCAGTGCCCGGCGGTCATCACCGCGGAATGGTTGCGGCTCCTGACCGCGGTGGCGGTGCAGTAGGAATCCTGGCCCTGCTCGTTGGTGAAGAAGAGCCGTCCGACCGTCTTCACGGCCGGGCCGTTCCAAGGCTTGACGGACGCGGCGTCGTGCCCGAGGGCGGCACCGGCGACGACCTTGCGCATCCGGTCCGCGGTCCAGTACCCGAGGGTCTCGCGGCGCTCTTCCGCAGTGAACCTCACCGTGGTGATCGCCGCCTCGCCGCTCGCCGCGATGCCGACCGCAGTGTCGGCCGCGGTGTCGGCCGTGTTCCCGGCAACGACCGCCAGGACGGAAGCGACGGCCAGCGCGGGCGCAGCCATCCGATACATGCCTTCCACCTCCGCACGCAGAATGCGGAACTCGTCGGCTTGGGACCCACCCCGGATACGACGGTATGCGAGGGCCGGACGATCCGCCCGTCGAGTCCGGTGGGCCCGGCGGTCATACCCCGCCCAGCAGGCGCGCGAGGTTCCGGTCCAGGTCGAGGCCGGTCGCCTCGCTCCCCGCGCCGACGACGGCGTACGAGCGCAGCAGGAATCGCTGCAGCACGGCGCGGTCGAACTGCACCAGGGCCAGGCCCTGCGGCGCGTGGAACTCGAGGACCGTCCGTGCACGACCACACGGCCAGATGTGCACGTCACCGCTGCCCGCCGGGGCGCGAAGCCCCTCCTCCAGGAGTTGACGGGCGAAGATCCAGGTGACCTCCGCGCCGTCGAGGGAGGCTTCGGACGGGAAGGTGATCTGGGCGGCCAGGGGGTCGGCCGACGAGTACCGGAGGGTGACGGACAAGGGTCGCTCACGCCCCTCCGGGGTGATCAGGCGGGCGCGGGCGGGCTGCTCCAGGGTGACGGCCATGATCGGCTCCTCTTTCTCGTAAGGCTTCCGCTGCGCGGGGTCTGGTTCCTTCCGTGCCTGTACGAGTCCGCGGCGAGGGTGCGCATTACGGCGACACGCCAGGAGTTCGTGTGACCTACGCCACTCCTGCACCACAAGTCAGACATATCTGACCTAGGCTTTCGAACTCGTCCGAATCCCCCGCAGTGGAAACGGGAGAGTGCCCTGCCATGTCCGACGTCCCTGCCGAGGCCCCCGCCGACGGACCGGTGACCGTGCCCGCCACGGCCGCCTACGCCCGCCTCTACCGGGAGGAACAGCCGCGTCTCGTCGCCTACGCCCGCTCGCTGACCGGCAACGCCTGGATCGCCGACGACCTCGTCGCCGAGGCGCATTTCCGCGTCTGGCGGCGGCTTTCGGCCGGGCACGAGATCGAGAACGTACCGGCGTATCTCATGACGACCGTGCGGCACCTCGCGGCGGCGGTGGGGCGCGGTGCGGCGCGCGAGACGCCACGTGACCCGCGGACCGTCGAGTCCGCGGAGCGGGTCGACGTGCACAGCGACGGCGGGGACGATCCGGGCGACCGGGTCTCCTCCGTGGACCTGCTCGGCCGGGTCCTCGGACAGCTGCCCGAGCGCTGGGTGAAGGCGCTGTGGCTCGCGGAGGCGGAGGGCCAGCCGCTGGAGGCGGTCGGGCGCCGGATCGGGGCCGGGCAGGGCGCGACCGCGGTGCTTCTGCACCGGGCGCGCGAAGGGATGCGGCAGGCTTTCCTGCGCGCTCATCCCGGTACGCCGGAGGATCCCGCTTGCGAACAGCACTGGGACCGCATACCCGGCCACATACGCGGCGAGGCCTCGGCCCGGCAGTCCGAGCGCCTCCTTGCCCACCTCGACGGCTGCGCCGACTGCCGGGCCAGGCTCGCACTGCTCGCCCGCGCCAACGACCGGCTGCCGGCGCTGGTCGGACCGGCGCTGCTGATCTTCGTTCTGGGCGGCGCGGGCAAGTTCCTCGTGCCGCTGGCCGCGGGGTCGGCCGGGGCAGCCGGGGCGGCTTCGGCACCCGGCGGCCACGGTGGCCTCCTGCACGGCGTACGTCACGTCCTCACCGGCGGCGGAAAGATCCCGGCCGCCGCGGTCGGCGTCGTCGGCGCTTCGGTGGCGGGGGCGGCCGTGGCGGCAGGGCTCGTGCTCGGCGGTTCCGGCAGCACGGCACCGCCGCAGCGGGCCACCGCGGTGGAGAGCAAGGCGGCCCAGCCACCGGCCGCGGAGGCACCGGTGCCGCAACCACGCAGCGAGGACCGCTCTGCGCCGCCTCCGGCCGAGCAGCCACCGCCCGCTCCTCCGGCCTCCCCAGCGGAACAGCAAGCACCGGCGCCTGAGGACGCACCCGCCAAGCAGGACGCGCCTACCGGGCCGGACGCACCGACTGAGCAGCAGGCACCCCCGCCCCAGCCCCAGCCACAACAGGCGGAGCCGGAAGCCCCGGCGCCCTCGGCCCCGGCAGACCCGCCCGCACCGCCGACACCCGCTGAACCGACCGAACCGGCGCCCCCCACGGAACCAACCGCCCCGGTCACTCCAACCCCTCCACCCCCTACGCCGACACCTACTCCAACTCCGACCCCCACACCGCCCCCGGTGGACCCAACTCCCCCCGTACCGACGCCAGTCGACCCGACGCCCGTCGACCCAACCCCTCCCCCGGAGCCGGTCTGCGAGCCCTGGATAGGACCGATCCACGTCTGCCACACCCCATGAGGTGAGGGCGACCGCCGGTCACCCGAGGTCGAACAGCACCCAGCGTTGGACACCACCCCCGCCGCCACCCGGCGGAAAAGATGTCAGGAACGGGCCCGACCGGGGAAAGGGAGACACATGCTCCTGGCCCGGCTAGCCCACGTGTCCCATTCAGTCGCCACGACCTCCGCCCGCTCGGGGAAGATCGCCCTCCTGGCCGATCTCTTCCGGGCCGCGCAGCCGGACGACGTCCCGGTCGTGATCCCGTATCTGGCGGGGCGGCTTCCGCAGGGGCGCATCGGGATCGGGTGGAATCTGCTCAAGGACCCTGTCGAGCCCGCATCCGAACCCACCCTGACCGTCCGGGGCACGGATGCCGCCCTCACCGCCATCGGTGCCGTCACCGGCACCGGCTCCCAGGCCGAACGCAAGCGCCTCGTCAGGGAGTTGATGGGCCAGGCCACCGGCGAGGAGCAGCGGTTCCTGTTCGGGCTCCTGACCGGTGAGGTCCGGCAGGGTGCCCTTGACGCCATCGCCGTGGAAGGGCTCGCGCGGGCCACGGAGGTTCCGGCCGCCGCGGTGCGCCGTGCCGTGATGCTCGCCGGGGCGGTGAGCCCCGTCGCGCAGGCGCTCCTCGCTCGCGGTCCTGCCGCCCTTGACGCGTTCCGGCTCAGCGTCGGGCGGCCCGTCCTGCCCATGCTCGCGCACGGCGCCACCTCCGTGGGCGAAGGCATCGACAAGCTGGGACCGTGTGCGGTCGAGGAGAAGCTGGACGGCATCCGTGTGCAGGTGCACCGCGACCGGGACGACGTACGTGTTTACACCCGCACCCTCGACGACATCACCGATCGACTTCCCGAACTCGCTGCTGCCGTAATGGAGTTGAACGGCGAGCGGTTCATTCTCGATGGTGAGGTCATCGCCCTCGGCGGCGACGGGAGGCCCCGGCCCTTCCAGGAGGTCGCGGGCCGCGTCGGATCGCGCGTCGACGTGGCCACCGCGGCCGCCGAGCTGCCGCTCTCCCCCGTCTTCTTCGACGCCCTGTACGCCGACGGGCTCGACCTGCTCGATCTGCCCTTCACCGAGCGGCACGCCCGCCTGGCCCGGCTCGTCCCGGAACCGATGCGGGTGCGCCGCGCCGTCGTGGACGAGCCGGAGAGCGAGGCCCAACGGCGGGACGCCGAAGCCTTCTTCGCCGACACCCTGCGGCGCGGCCACGAAGGCGTCGTGCTCAAAGCGCTCGACTCCCCCTACAACGCAGGCCGTCGCGGCACCAGCTGGCTGAAGGTCAAACCCGTGCACACGCTGGACCTCGTGGTCCTGGCCGCCGAGTGGGGGCACGGGCGGCGGACCGGCAAGCTCTCCAACCTGCACCTCGGCGCACGGCGCGCCGACGGGACGTACGCCATGCTCGGGAAGACCTTCAAGGGCATGACCGACGCGATGCTGGCCTGGCAGACGGAGCGGCTGCGTGAGCTCGCCGTCAGCGACGACGGATTCCTCGTGACCGTACGTCCCGAACTCGTCGTCGAGATCGCCTACGACGGGCTGCAGAAGTCCACCCGCTACCCGGCCGGCGTCACCCTCCGCTTCGCCCGGGTCGTGCGCTACCGCGAGGACAAGTCGCCCGCCGATGCCGATTCGGTCGAAACGGTGCTGGCAGAACGTCAGCCGGAGCCGTAGCCCCTTTAGTCCTGGAGCGGTGCGGCTACCACCAAGTTCAGGCAAAGATCAGCCCGATAGGGTGACCTTAACGCTTTATTGACGCCCATTCGCATCAGCAGCATGAGGGGGAGAGCTGTGCCCGCATCACGCCTGAGCCGGACGCCACTTCCAGGCATCGGCATCCGGTACGACCTGACCACCCGAGAACAGCGGCAGATCTCGGTGGTCGCGCACCGGGACGGCGCGCGCACCCTCAGCGCCTACCGTGCGGACGACCCCGACGCTTGCGCGCTCTCGCTGCGGCTGAGTTCCGGTGAGGCGGCCGCACTGATCGACGCGCTGATGCCCTCGCACCACAGCCCGAATCTCCTGCACACCACCGATCTGGGCCTGGTCGCCGAGCGCATCGAGATCGCGGGCGCCTCGCACTGGAACGGGCGGCTGCTCGGCGAGACCCAGATGCGCACCGAGACCGGTGCCTCCATCGTGGCGGTGCTGCGCAGGGCCGAGGCCATCCCCTCGCCCGCACCGGACTTCCGTCTCTCGGGCGGGGACACCCTCATCGTGATCGGCACCCGCGAAGGTGTCGAGAGCGCCGCGACGATACTCGGGCGGGAGTGATTCGATGCATTCGGCTGTCTTCCTGATCGAGTTCGGCGCGATCATCCTGGCCCTCGGACTGCTCGGCAGGTTCGCCGGGCGGTTCCGTTTCTCCCCCATCCCCCTCTATCTGCTCGCGGGGCTCGCGTTCGGTGAGGGCGGGCTGCTTCCGCTGGGCGCCAGCGAGGAGTTCGTCGCGATCGGCGCCGAGATCGGCGTCATCCTGCTGTTGCTGATGCTGGGGCTCGAGTACACCGCGAGCGATCTGGTCAGCAATCTCAAGACCCAGTACCCGGCCGGTCTTGTCGACATGGGGCTCAACGCCGTGCCGGGCGCGATCGCCGCCCTGCTCATGGGGTGGGGGCCGGTGGCCGCCGTCGTCCTTGCGGGCGTCACCTGGATCTCCTCGTCCGGCGTCATCGCGAAGGTGCTCGGCGACCTGGGCCGCCTCGGCAACCGCGAGACCCCCGTCATCCTCAGCATCCTGGTCCTCGAAGACCTGGCGATGGCCGTGTATCTGCCCATCATCACCGCCCTGTTGGCCGGTGTCGGCTGGGCCGCGGGCAGTCTCACCCTCGCCATCGCGCTCGGCGCCGCCGGTCTGGTGCTGTTCCTGGCCGTGCGCTACGGCCGCGTGATCTCGCGCTTCGTGTCGAGCGACGACCCCGAGAAGCTGCTCCTTGTCGTGCTCGGACTGACCATCCTGGTCGCCGGGATCGCACAGCAGCTCCAGGTCTCGGCCGCCGTGGGCGCCTTCCTGGTCGGCATCGCGCTGTCCGGCGAGGTCGCCGAGGGGGCGCACAGTCTCCTGGCGCCGCTGCGGGACCTGTTCGCCACCGTGTTCTTCGTCTTCTTCGGTCTGCACACCGATCCGGCGAGCATTCCCCCGGTGCTGCTTCCCGCGCTCGCCCTCGCGGTCGTGACGGCCTGCACGAAGATCGCCACGGGGTACTGGGCCGCCCGCCGCGCCAAGATCTCCGTCAAGGGACGGTGGCGGGCGGGCGGTGCGCTTGTGGCGCGCGGCGAGTTCTCCATCGTCATCGCGGGGCTCGCCGTCACCGCGGGCATCGAGCCGTCACTCGGCCCGCTGGCCACGGCGTACGTCCTGATCCTCGTGATCGTCGGCCCGCTCACCGCGCGCTTCGCGGAGCCGGTGGCCGCGCGGGTGAGCGGTGTCGTCTCGCGCCGCCGAGAGGCCGCGGCCGCGGTGGCCCTGCCGTCGCCCCGGGAGCCGGAGCAGCCGACGTCGGCGGAGGAGTCGCTCGACGGGCAGGGCACGGGCGGCCGGTCCTGACGCCCGCCTTCGGGGGGCGCCGGCTACCCCGCCCTGCTCAGGAACCACGTGCTGCACCCGCTCGGGCTCGCCGAAACCACCCTGGGCCCCGGGGCCACCGG
>NZ_JBFBJK010000038.1:0-67808 GCF_040686095.1 Streptomyces sp. NPDC086554 | reverse complement strand
AGCCCGGCAAGTCCTGACCAAATAGAGCCCGATCACGCGAGGGGCTGGGGAATTACGTGACCCCAGCCCTGGGGAATATCAAGACGTTCCACACGGTGCCCGCCTGGGCGGCCGGCTCCTGAAGGTGTCCGCCAAGACCGACCTGGGCGCCGCGCTCATCGGCACCGGTCAGGCCAAGCCCGGCGAGGACGAGCGCACCTTCCGGCGGATCGGTGACTCCGTCACCGCGATGCTCATCAACGGCCTGGTCGTGCGTGTGTCCGTTCCCGCCACGATGCAGCTCATCCACCTCGCCGCCGGACGCATGGACGCGTTCTGGCAGTTCTCCGACGTCCGCTCCGGCCTGGTCGCCGGCGCCCTGCTGGTCTCCGAGGCCGGAGGCACCGTCACCGACCTGACGGGCGAACCCTGGAACACCGGCAGCCGCGACTTCCTGGCCGCCGCCCCCGGCATCCACGGCGCCGCCCTCAAGGTCCTCTCGCCGATCGCCTGACCGGAAGTCTCCGCTCTTCCCCATCCGATACCGCAAGGAGCATCACCGCATGACCAGCATCGGCATCCTGGGCGCCGGCCGCGTCGGAACCAACCTCGCCAGCAAGCTCTCCGCAGCCGGACACCAGGTCACCCTCGGCGGCCGCAGCCCCGAAGACACCGCCGCCCGCACCGCCGGGCTCGCCCCGCGGATATCCTTCGCCGACCAGCGCACCACTGCCCGCACCACGGACATCGTGATCAACGCGACGCCCGGCGACAGCTCCCTGGACCGCCTCACCGACCTGCGCACCGAACTCGCCGGCACGATCCTCATCGACGTCTCCAACGCAACCCGCGACGCCACTGACGGCCTGCCCGGCGACCTGTGCTATCCGGGCAGCAGCCTTGCCGAGAAGCTCCAGGCCGCGCTCCCCGACACCCATGTGGTCAAGACCCTCAACACCATGCTTTTCATGGTCATGACCGCTCCCGAAACCCTGGCCACCCCACCCACCGCCTATCTCTCGGGCGATGACGAACACGCGAAGAGGACCGTCACCGGCCTGCTCGGCGACCTGGGCTGGCAGCCCGAAGGGATCGAGGACCTCGGCGACATCACCACAGCCCGCGCCACCGAGGCCATGATCCTGGTCGTTCCCCACATCCTGCGCCGACACGGCTTCAAGCCCTTCGCCGTCTCCCTCGCCCGCTGACCCACCACGACCGGGTTCAGCTCGTGCGAGGCGGACGGGTGCTGACAGGGACAACGCTTGACAGCGGTTCGTGGCCCCAATGGCCAGTCAGGGCTGGGACCACCGGTGTTGGCGGCAGGGTGATGTGAGGGAGTTTTGGCGCCACCGTGCTGCCTGCGGTGAGAGCATCGATGTGCTCTCCGGTGGGAGGAGGCCTCGATGCGGCCGAAGTCCAAGGTCGATCTGTTCGCGGCCATCCGGAGGGACTCGCGGAGCGAGAGGCTGTCGATCAGGGCCTCCCAGACGACCGCTGGTCTTCGCTTGTCGAGGAAAGCATGGCGCAGCTCCATCTCCACGGCGCCGAACGCCTGCAGAAACTTCTCGTACGCCGCGGTCCGTGATTCCTGCAGCCGCTGCCGGTCCGGCGGATCTTTCTGGGCCCGGCGCCCCTGGCACGGCTAAGTTGTCGAACTATCCACGTGCGCCCGCGGCTGACCCCAGGCTCCCGCCCCCAGTACTGGCACCAAGGTTGGCCGGACGGTCACGCGAGCGACGGCCACCGATCGGTAGCCCACTCCAGCCAGCCTGGCCACCCAAGAGGCGGACCTCCAACCCCATGGCCCTCGAGTTCCGCGACATCGGGCTCCTCGAACAGCGCCCGCCAGTGCACAAGGTCTGTCTCGCTCATCGCGAAGGTCTGATCAGGGGTGGTCGACTGGCGATGGGCGACCCGAGCACGTTGGGTCTCATGGTCCACCGGCACATACACAAGCTGACAGGACGCGCCCACAGACATCACCAACCAGCGGATCGCGGATCTCTCGTCACGAGACCAGCATCCGAAATCCAGGACCACGTTGGTTCCCAACCTCAGCGCCTCCAGACCAAGCCAGAGCAGTCGTGCTTCCAGCACATCGCGCTTCCCCTCCGGCTGCGGTTCGCCGAACAGCGGAATCATCCACTCATCCGGCGTCAGCCGCAGAGCACTGTGCTCCTTGGCCAGCTGCCGAGCTCTCGTGGTCTTCCCGGCCCCTGGCAGGCCGACCGTCAGGAACAACGTCGTCACACCCAGATCTTGTCACGAAGGCCAAGTGAGAGGATGACTGCTCTTGTTGCCGAGATCGCCGGGCCACGACGCGGCCCAGCAGCGCGATGACGTCCAGGGGCGGTGAGGCACGCCCCCAGGCTCTCTCCGGTGGTTCAGGGATCACAGGTACTGGCGGGCCGATGTCCTGTAATGCCGCCTGGCTGGACTGGTACAACTGCCACCGACCCCGCACCGGCATCCGCGGCCAAACCCCAGCCAGCCGCGTCACCAACCTGTCCGGTCATGACATGAAGATCGCCAAGTGGGGCCGACTCACGTTGTCCGCCGGGGCCATCAACCATTGATGAAGCCAGGCATGGCCATCGCCGAGACCCGCCCTAGTCGGGGACAGCGTCCGACCAGGCGAGACCCTGACGTCGCGGCTGGCCGCGTGCGGCGGTTGGGCGCGCATCGGCCGATCCAGCACGGAAGATCACGGCCGAGGACCGCGGGCCGTGATCTTCCGTGCTGGATCGGCATCCACCTGCGGGGGTCAAGCCTGCTGCAGGTCGACGAACCCGACGGAGCTCTTCAGCCGCGATGTGCCCGATGGACACTCACGGCGTAGCCGCCGCCCTCGTAGGGGTGGGCGTCCCACGTCGCGAAGCGGTCGACGAAGGTGAGGCCCGCCGCGGCGCAGTAGGCGTCGTACTCCGCCAGGGTGATGCCGGGCGCTACCGGCAAGTGGGCTTCATCCAGGCCGAATCCGGCGACCATAAGGCCGTCCGGGCGCAGACTCGCGGCCAGACGGCTGACCACCGCAGCTTCCGTACCCGCAGCAAGGAGCGGGAAGATGTTGCCGGCGGCCACCACGAGGTCGAAGTCCGCGGCAACAGGGAGCTCCGCCAGGTCGAAAGTGGCCAGATCGGCCTGGATCCAGGGCAGTTCCGGCGCCTGCCTGCGCGCCACGGCCAGCATGGAAGCGTCGAGGTCGACCCCCACACAGTCGTACCCGAGCTCCGCCAACCGGATCATGACCCGGCCTGTACCGCACCCGGCATCCAGCACCCGCGCCCCGGCAGGCACCAGAGCGGCGCACAACCGTGCCTCACCGTGCATGTCCCTGCCGCTGCCGGCCAGAACCGCGAACCGGGCGGCGTAGTCCTCTCCGGACGTCCCACCGGTCAGCTCTTCCCAACGGCTCATGACGACAGGCTAGGTGAACAGCACGAGTGCTCGCTCTCTGACTGGCCCCGAGCACGGTCTTGACGAACGTCCGCCCGTGAACGTCCACGCGCCGGTGTGTCTGCCGCATGGAGGGCATGCGACCTCCGCGGCATCGGTCAGGACCAGGCGCGCCAAGCCCTGCGTGAGCGGGTGGGCGCAGACTCCGAGACGGACATCCGCCGGTGCGCCGAGCGCAGCAGACGTACACTCCTGTCTGCCCATGGGGGGGCAGCAGCTGATGAGGAGCAATCGGTGAGGCGTCTGCATCTGCTGGGATGCGTCGCGGCCCTGGTCATCACATTGGGGTGTAGCAGAGACGCCCCCTCCTCACCTCCCAAAGCTCGCACCTCCCGCGCGCCGGTCAGCCGCCTCCTAGAGCCCGGGGGGGGACCTCGGAGCTGAAGACCCGCCGGGACTAGGGCCTGTCCGGCGGATCACGTGACCTCCCCGCCTTGCGCTCGTTGACGTGTCCATGGGGCGGGGAGATCTCACGAACGCGGAGTGGGCCCGGCTGAAGCCGCATCTGCCGAAGTCCGCCAGGCGGGGCGGCCGTTGGGCGAGCCATCGAAGGATCATCAACGGGATCCTGTACCGGCAGCGGACAGGACTGCCATGGCGCGATCTACCTGCGAGGTTCGGCCCGTGGAAGACCGTGTACGAGCGGCACAGACGCTGGTCGGCGGACGGCACCTGGGACAGGGTCTTTGCGGCCGTCCTGGCCGACGCCGATGCTGAGGGTCGCGTGGACTGGTCAATGGTGAGCGTGGACTCCACCTCCTGCCGGGCCCACCAGCACGCCGCCGGAGCGCGCGCAGCCGCCCGCGGGTGCCGGGAAAAGAACAACGCCCCGCAACCACCGCCCCGATGAGGGACTCGGACGCTCCCGGGGCGGCCTGACCAGCAAGATCCACCTCGCCGGGGAAGGCGGCCTGCGGCCGCTCGCAATGCTCCTCACGCCGGGCCAGTGGGGCGACGCCCCGCAGCTCATCCCGGTCATGGACCGCATCAGGGTGCACCGGCCCAGCGGCGGGCACCCCCGCACTCGACCGGACCACCTCGGTGGCGACAAGGCGTACTCCTCTCGCCGCAACCGCCGCTACCTGCGCAGGCGCCAGATCAAGCGCACCATCCCCGAACCGAGGAACCAGCGGGCCAACCGACAGAGCCGGGGCAGCAAGGGCGGTCGGCCCGCCAGCTTCGACAAGACGATCTACAAGCGCAGGAACGAAGTCGAACGAACGATCAACGCCCTGAAGAACTCCCGGGCCGTGGCCACGAGGTTCGACAAGCGCGCCTACGTCTTCCACGGCACCGCCACCGTCGCCTCAATCCGACTCTGGCTCCGGCCCTGATCCGCTGTTTTTTCGCAGAGCGGCGTGAAAGGCACGGCCGGCGCCGAGCACGCCGCCCCAGTGCCCTTGCGGCCCAGGTTGACCGGTCACGAACTCACTGGCAGTCCAGCCGCCCACAATGCTTCGCCCGTCGGTGGCCCGCAACGGCAGCGGAACGCGGAAGCCACCACCTGACGCTAGTTCCTCGAACAAGGAAGCCGCCCACTCGGCCTCGTCGTCAGGACCCTCCGCGGGCTTGAATACATACTCGCCAACGAGAACGCTTCGTCCCTGCCCACCCACGAGCTGGACTGCGTGCCCCTTCACCCCGAAGGCATCAAGGACGGCAGGGGCTGGAACGGCGTCGCTCGGCATTTCAGTCACGCGGGCATCTTGCCGATGCCACCTTGCCCAGCGCACCTTGTTTTCACCCGGCCTCATGATTCACATAGGCACAGGGAAGATCCGCCGGACAGGCCCTAGGGGGTTTTGAGGGCGTCGGAGAGGCTCGCGGCGAGGTCGTAGCCGGGGCTGTCGTCGAGCAGGGACTTGCGGCGGTTGTAGCGCTGCGTGTTACGGGCGTCCTTGTGGTCGGCCTAGGCCTGCACTTGGTCGATCCGCGCGCCCCGCTTCGAGAGAGCCTGGCCGACGGCCTCCCCTTGATGACGTGCGGGTGGATCGAAGGGGGCGATCTTCAACCGCGTGGTGCCGTCGTTCCACTACGACCGTGCAGACAATGGGGTGAAGGGGGTCGCGAACCACATCTACGACTCACTCCACAAGTTGGCCGAGAAGCACAAGGCGGAGCGCACCAAGGCGTGTAACCGGTTGGCCAGGCCGGGCCCCACGTATCAGTGCGACGAGTTCCCCTTCGTCTCCGCCATGGAGGGTGCCGGCGTCGGTGACGGGAACTTCTCCGTCCGCTACGTCCCGGCGACCGAGAACGAGAAGGCGGGGCGGGGTCTGGCGGGCTGGTACGGAAGCGACAGGATCCTGCACGGCCATCAGTACGGCATCTATGTCGACTGACCCTCGCTAGGCAAAACGCCCCGGATGGCGCCGAGGCCAACACGGATTCCTGCATCATCCGGGGCTCAAGGCGGATCCGTAAGGTTGGTCGGCCGCCGACCGCGCTCGCGCGCCAGCCGTTCCCGCGGGTTCTGTTCCACGGAACGGGCGGGCGGCTGCTGCGTCCCATCCGGACGGAACACGATCGCGTAGGCCTCGAAGCCGTCGCTGGCCCCCCATTCCTCGCGCTCCATGGCCGCATCAAACCGCTCCGCTGAGTCTTCCCGGCCTTGCGCGTACACCTTCACCTCATACACCACTGCAGGATCGAGTGTGATCGACGGCTCGCCGGGTTCAACATCCAGCCCGTACAGCCTCGCCGGGGCAACTGCAGGCACAGCAAGGCCAGTAGTCGGCCCCGACACACGCATCCGGCCGGCGTAGATCGGCCGGAAGACGCCGGCGCCGACAAGCATCCACTCTTCGCCCGGACCGGTGGGCAGAGCACGCTCACCGTCTTCGACGACGGCCAGCGTGACGGGCACCGAGTGCTCCTGCACACGCGACACGATGACCATCTCTCCGGGGGCCACGATCACTGGGTCTTCGGTGTCGAAGTCCACCTTGCCCTCGATGCGTTCGAAGCCGGGCTCCGGTGCCTCACCGACAGAAAAGTGTGAGTAAGCAACCTCTGCGACTCCCACTCCACTGATGCTGAACACGACCCGCCCTTCCCGGATTCGTTCGATGCGCGTCAGTCTTGCGGCCGTTCCCAGAAGCGTCCAGAGCGCGACTGCCTCAGGCGACGACGGCAGGTCACGTGGTCGGGCAGTACTCCATCTCGTACTCATCGCCCACGACGACGGTGCGCGCGAACCCGGCCTTTCGGTAGAACGCCTCAGCCCGGCCGTTCTCCTTGTGCACGAACAGCCGCACGCGGCACACATCCTCCTGCGCCAGTCCCCAGCCGACCGCAGCTCGGAACAATTCCTGCGCCACGGTGCCGCCCCGGCGCTCCTTGCGCACGAAGACCCCAACGATGTGGGCCTGACGCCGCTCGATGCGCTGTCCCGTGAAGTCCTGCGTCCCGGGCTCTTCCACCAGCACGGTCACAGTGCCCGCCCAGTCGCCCAGGGGCCCCTCGGCGACGAACTGCCGGTTCGGCCCTCCTGCAACGCACCTGGCGGTGCGGTCCTTCCAGAAGCTGTCGGGCTGAGCCCGCGCCTGCTCATAGGCCTCCAGAAAGGCTATGGGAGCCAGCGGATCTCTCAGCGCGTCCAGGCGCAGCTCCTTCGCAGCAGGCCAGTCCTCTACCCGTACTTCCCTGATCACGTAGTCGCTGCTCATGCCGCCCATGGTTCGGTCGGTCATGGCATGCCCGCAACTGATTTGAGATCAGCAAAGCTCGCGCTGCCTAGATCGGAGACACCCCCTAGCCCCAACCGTCGCGGGACGATCAGCCCCATCTCACTCTTGAAGGTCTCCCCCACCCGCATCTCGATCCCGCAATCTTCACCAAGGTGGTCGGCGGTACTGGATCGGGCAAGTAGCAGCGGTACCAGGCGAGTTCGCCGGTGGTGCGGCTGCGGCGGATCAATATCTGGAGGCGTCCAGGGGCTGGGTCGGCACGATCGAAGACGGCCCAGTCGCAGAACCGCTGTCCCTTTTCACCGCGTCCGGCCAAGAGCCTCTGCCAGGCTCGCTTCGGCACCCTTCGAGCCAGGGCATCAGCCCGGAAGGTGCCCGCACCGGTGACCACTTCGGCCGAGCAGGCCACCGCGCGGACATAGCCGATGCCGCGTTCAACCAAAGCCGCCCGCCGTAACTACCGGTCTCACTTCGCACGCTAGCCGGAAAGGCCCTTCACCACATTCCGGTTGAAGGGCCCGCAGCGCCTACGACCAGAACTCGTCGTACGCCTGCGGATCGGCCGTCAACACCCACCCCTCGGTGATCTCGTCGTCCCTGATGTGCAGGACGAGGGCGTAGTCCATATCGAGCTGCTTGCCTTCACGTGACGCCGTGACGTGCAGCAGCGCGACTGTGTGGTCATCGTTGGCGAGCACATCGTGGAGCTGCGGCCGGTATGTGCCGCCTGTCAGCTGGAACTCCCGACCGAACACCGCGAATGTGTCCTCGCGGCCCCGGTACTCTCCCGCCAACGGGTTGCTGCCCCCGATATGCCACACCACCTCGGGGTGAAAGGTCTTTGCCAGCGCGTCCATGTCCCCTGCCGCGAAGGCAGCCATGGTGCGGTGGAACACAGCGATGTTCGGGTGCTCAGTCATCAGTGCCTCCGTCGGCCGGCCCCCTACGGACCATACGTCGCCGGAGACACCGTGACTCAGCGTCGTTAGGCCATCAGGCCGAACGGCACGCCGTCGAGCGGCTCGGCCGCTGAGACCGCGCTTGGGGGTCTCTCCGGTTGGTGTGCGAGAGAGGCTTTGGGCCCTGGGCGGCTTGCTGGTCGACCTCGAGTAAGTCGACGGACCATCACCCCGATCATTGCCCAGCGGATCATGGTCTCGGAACGCGCCGGGATGGTCTCGCAGTCCCGGGCGAGGCGCCGGTGTCCGGTGAGCCAGGCAAAGGTCCGCTCCATCGCCCACCGTCTCGGCTGGACCTGGAAGCCCTGCTGGCCTGGGTCCTTGCGGACATCTCCAGCTCGCGGCTGAGGATCGTCGCCGTCCAATCGACGAGACGGCCGGCGAAGCCCTGGTCCGCCCAGATTTTCTGGACACTCGGGTGGTCGAGACGGGTCCACAGCAGCGGCCGTCTACCGCCATCTCGGTCCTGGATACCCGCTGCTACGACATGCACGGCAAGGAGCAGTCCTGGCGTGTCGGTGACCAGGAAGCGCTTGCGTCCCTTGACCTTCTTGCCCGCATCAAAGCCTCTGGTCGAAGCCGGCACTGTGTCGGCGGTGTGGACGGACTGCGAGTCGATCAGCCCCGCGCTCGGCTCCACGGCCCTGCCATCGGCCTCGCGGACCTTGCCGCGCAGGGCATCGTGGACCCTCTCCACGGTTCCGTCGTCGTGCCACCACGTGAAGTACCAGTACACCGTCGGCCAAGGCGGGAAGTTCTTCGGCAGTTGCCGCCAGGAACATCCGGTTCGCACGACATGGAAGATCGCGTCGACGATCCGACGTCGTGGGTGCTTCTCGCGCCGCCCGCCCTTGGGACCCACCCGAGCTGGTGGGAGCAGTGGCTCCACGAGCGTCCACTGATCATCTGCCAGGTCGGACGGATACCCATCCCCAGAACCACTCACGCGAGGCTCAACGTCCGACTTAACGCCAAGGTGCGGCAGATCTCAAACGCGGTCTCAGCGACGATCCACCTCATTGTGTTAGCCGCTGTAAATGGCAGAGAGCCCCGCCTCTTCACCACCACGGATAACGCCCTACAAGAACGGCGCGAGCTGCTGACCCACCAACTCTCCGCCAGTTTCTCCTCCTTGAGGACAAAGCATGGACGATGCGAGGCCCGCTTCGTACGCTGGGCGTCGCTCTCGTACGGAAGTCAGTGCAAGGCGCGGCCGAATGCCGCAGCCCGCACCACCGGTATGTGCAGGAACTCCACTCCGCGGACGCGGGCGGCCGAGGCGGCCCGGGGCCGCCTCGCAGCGCGCAGCAGGAGACAGAGTGAGGCCACACGAGCACCCCTCGCACCCCGCCCGCCCCACGTCCCCATCCCGCGTCCGACGACGTACGCGCCTGAGATCCCGCAGAGCCGCCGGGATCCTCCTCGGGCTCCTGATGGCCGGCGGCGCGCTCACCGCGCCGACCGCCGCCGGCGCCGACGAGAAGCCCTTCGCCGATCTGCCGCCGCAGGAACCCGGCGTCACCCTGCGGGTCTTCGACATCCAGTCGCCGCTCAGCAAGCTCTGCGATCTGAAGCCCGCCCAGACTCCCAACGTCGACAAGCTGATCCCCACCGCCGACTGGTCCTCCACCGAAGGCTTCGGGTTCAGCGACAACTTCGTGTCGCAGATCACCGGCAACATCAACGTCCCCGCCGACGGCGCGTACACCTTCCGTCTGATCAGTGATGACGGCTCCCGCCTCTTCATCGGCAACAAGAAGGTCGTCGATCACGACGGACTGCACGGGGCCGAGCCCAAGGACGGCGACATCACGCTCACCCCGGGCTACCACCCCCTGCGCATCGACCACTTCGACCGCAGCTACGACCAGCAGGTCACTCTCCAGTGGAAGCCGCCCGGCGCCGACGCCTTCACCCTCCTACCCAACTCCGTGCTCAGCACCGACGCCGGCGTGGTGCGGGTCACCGCGCCCGGCCGCAAGGAGTGCGAGGGCAGCTACGACACCCCCGGCGACGGCCTCCCGCTCACCTCGGTCAACCCCGGCTACACCCTGACCGACCTGCGCCCCAAGGGATTTGAGCCGCAGGTCTCCGCGATGGACTGGCTGCCCGACGGCCGGCTCGCGGTGACCACCTGGGGCGGCAGCCAGGAGACCAAGGGCCAGGTGTACGTCCTGGACAACGTCACCGGCGACACCGGTCCCGACAAGGTCACGTACAAGAAGATCGCCGACGGGCTCAAGGAGCCGATGGGCATCAAGTACGTCGACGGGAAGCTGTATGTGTCCGAGAAGCATCAGCTGACCGAGCTCGGTGACATCGACGGGGACAACGACGTGGGCGAGACGCGGAAGATCGCCGAGTGGCCTTATGGCGGGAACTTCCACGAGTTCGCCTTCGGGCTGCTCTACGAAGACGGGAATTTCTATCTGAATCTGTCCGTCGCCATCAACTACGGTGGCGCGACGACCGATCCGCAGCCCGCCGCCAACCGCGGCACCACCATCAAGGTCAACAAGGCCAGCGGGAAGGTCAGTTACCTGGCCGGCGGTCTGCGCACCCCCAACGGCATCGGCCGCGGCCCGGACAATGAGCTGTTCGTCACCGACAACCAGGGCGGCTGGCTGCCCGCGTCGAAACTCGTCCACATCAAGCAGGACCGGTTCTTCAACCACTACACCAATCCCGACGGCCCCTACGACGACAACAGCGTCACCAAGCCGGTGCTGTGGCTGCCGCAGAACGAGATCGCCAACTCCCCCAGCACCCCCATGACCGTGGAGAAGGGGCCCTTCGCCGGGCAGATGCTCTTCGGCGACGTAACCTATGGCGGATTGCAGCGCGCCGACCTGGAGAAGGTCGACGGTGAGTTCCAAGGTGCGGTGTTCCGGCACACCCAGGGTCTGGAATCCGGCATCACCCGCATCTCCACCGGGCCCGACGGGGCCATCTACACCGGCGGACTCGGCGCGGACGGCAACTGGGGACAAGAAGGCAAACTCCGCTTCGGCCTGCAAAAGCTCACCCGGAACGGCAAGACCGCCTTCGACATCAAAACCATGCGCGCCACCCGCGACGGCTTCAAACTCACCTACACCAAACCGCTGTCGGACAAGACCATCGAGAAACTGACCAGCGGCGGCTACTCCGTCGAGCAGTGGCGCTACGCCCCCACCCCCGCCTACGGCGGCCCCAAGGTCGACGAGGAATCCCTCCCTATCGCCGGCGCCCGCGTCTCCGACGACCGCCGCACCGTCCACCTCACCATCCCCGGCCTCAAGAGCGACCGGGTGGTGCATGTGCGCTCACCGCGCCCCTTCTCCTCCACCGACGATGAGCAACTGTGGTCCACCGAGGCCTGGTACACCCTCAACGCGCGTCCGGGCCACGACGAGCCGGTCACCTCCTACGACGCCGAGTCGGCGCGGCTTTCCGGCGGCGCGGACATCGACACCGAGCACGCCGGCTACACCGGCGGCGGCTTCGTCGACGGCCTCAAAGACCCCGGCGCATCCGTCACCTTCGGCGTCGAGGCTCCCACCAAAGGCACCTACACCGTGGGCCTGCGCTACTCCAACGGCCCCCACCCCTTCACCGGCACCAAGACCCTCGGCGTCAAAGTCAACGGCGGGGCAGCACGCCAGACCAGCCTTCCCTCGACCGATACGTGGAAGCGCTGGTCGACCAAGACCGAGCAACTCGCCCTGCGCAAAGGCCACAACACCATCACCTACGCGTACCGGCCCGAAGACACCGGCAACGTCAACCTCGACATGATCGAGGTACGCCGCCCCAACAGCCGCATCGACCTCTTCTCCGGCGGCAGCACCTCCACCGCCTGGCAGCACACCGACGGCCGCAGCGTCGAATGGCCCCACACGGCCGAGAAATCGATCGAAGTGTGCTGCGGAGACATCCGTACGAAGCAGGCCTTCGGCGACTTCAAACTGCACGCCGAATTCCGTGTGCCGAAGCTGCCGGACGACGTCACCGGGCAAGATCGCGGCAACAGTGGGATCTATCTCCAGGAGCGGTACGAGATCCAGATCCTGGACTCGTACGGAGTGGAGAAACTCGCCGCGAACGAAGCCGGCTCCATCTACAACAAGAAGGCCGCCGACCTCAACGCCTCCACCGCGCCCGAGACTTGGCAGACATACGACATCACCTTCCGCGCCGCTGGCTACGACGCCGACGGAAAGAAGACCGCCGACGCCAGGATCACCGTGGTGTGGAACGGCAAGAAAGTCCACGACGACGTGGCCGTCGACGGCCCGACCGGAGCGGGCGACCCCGAATCCGCGGCAGCAGGCGCGATCCGGCTGCAGGACCACGGCAACAAAGTCCGCTTCCGCAACATCTGGATCGAACCCGTCGACTGAACCAGGAATCCGCTTGGGCCTGCCTACTTTTGACGTATGGAAAATGTGTCGCGTGATCTCACTGTGCCGGACGGCGCGAATCCGCTGCGTCGGCTCTCGCTGGAGCAGCTGCGGCGTCGTACGAGCATGAAGTGGCGGACGTATCCGGACGACGTGCTGCCGCTGTGGGTAGCCGAGATGGATGTCCCGCTGGCGGAGCCGGTCGCCGAGGCGATCACCGACGCCGTGGCGATCGGTGACACCGGCTACCCCGCCGGGACCGCCTACGCCGAGGCGCTGGCCGAGTTCGCCCGCAAACGGTGGGGCTGGGACGGGCTTTCCGTCGAGCGCACCGCGATCGTGCCCGACGTAATGCTCGGCATCGTCGAGATACTCAAGTTGGCCTCCAAGCCCGGCGACCCCGTCATCGTCAACTGTCCCGTGTACCCGCCCTTCTACCAGTTCGTCGGAAACCTGGACCGGCCCGTCGTCGAGGCGCCCCTGGGGCCGAACCTGCGGATCGACTTCGCCGCGCTGGAGGACGTGTTCCAGCGTGCGGCACGAGGGGCGAACCGGCCGGTGTATCTACTGTGCAGCCCGCACAATCCCACCGGGACCGTGCACACCGTCGCCGAGTTGACGCGGGTCGCGCACCTGGCACGGGAGCACGGCGTGCGCGTCGTCGTGGACGAGATCCACGGCCCGATCGTGGCGGCGAACGCTTCTTTCGTCCCCTTCCTGAGCGTGCCCGGAGCGGAGAACGGACTGTCCCTGATGTCGGCGTCAAAGGCCTGGAACCTGGCCGGGCTGAAGGCCGCCCTCGCCATCGCGGGACCCGAAGCCGCCGACGACCTCGCCCGCATCCCCGAAGAGGTCAGCCACGGCCCCAGCCATCTCGGCATCATCGCCCACACCGCGGCTCTGCGGGACGGAGGCAACTGGCTCGACGCGCTGCTCGTCGGCCTCGATGACAACCGTCGGCTACTGGCCGCTCTGCTGGCCGAGCACCTGCCCGCCATCGGCTACACGCCCGCGCAGGGCACCTTCCTGGCCTGGCTGGACTGCCGGAACCTGGGCCTGGACGGCGACCCGGCCGAGGCCTTCCTGCAGCGCGGCCGCGTCGCTCTGAACTCCGGGAGAGCCTTTGGAACCGGCGGCGAGGGCTTCGTCCGTCTCAATCTGGCCACCTCCCCGGCAGTGATCACCGAGGCGGTCCGACGGATGGCCTCGGCCGTCGTCTGAGCACGGACGACTGCCCGAAGTGCCGCCGGACAGCCAGGATGTAGACCTTGCTGCTGCTCTGGCGAGCGGGCGGTTGGCCGGCCCGGGCGATCACATCGTGGGGAACCAGTCTGGCTCTGAGCACCGCCTCCCGTCGCCGAGGTCCCCGCACGTCAGGCGGTACGCTGCCCGCTTGCCGAGAACCGCTCCGTAGTGGAGCAGCCAGGGGGGATCGATCATGCGCAGAGCTGCCGGTATCAGACCCAGGGGCATCGTGGCCGTCGCCGTGCTGGCCGGTGCGGTGCTTGCGGCTGCGGGGTGCGGTTCGGACTCCGGGGCGGCCGGATCCCGCGGGACGGGCACGGGGTCCGGCGGTGGCAAGGGTCAGTCGAAGGCACCAGCCCCCTCCCTGACCTGGGAGTTCGAGCACATCGCGGACTTCGATGGCGAGCTCGCCGATGTCGCCGTACTGGCGAAGGACGATGTCTGGGCTGTCGGGACCGAGCTCAACAGTGAGGCCGATGCCCGCCTGCTGCATTACGACGGTACGACGTGGAAGCGCGAGCCTCTCCCCGAAGCTCTCGGCACCAGCGTCTACCCGCCCCTGCTCGAAGAGCTCGGTGGGGACGCACTGTGGCTGCGGCCGCAGACCTCTGAAGACGGCGCCGCCGTGAACCGCTGGGCGAAGTGGGACGGCACCCGCTGGTCCGCGATGCCGAGCCCTCCGCCCGGTAATGCCGGGGCCTTCGAGGCCTCGGGTCCGGATGACGTCTGGGCCCTCGACGGCGAGCAGAGCGTTCAGCACTGGGACGGCACCCGCTGGACCACGACCCGGCTGCCGTACCGGGCATCCGACCTCGCCGTGGTGGGACCCGACGACGTCTGGGCGGTCGGCAGCCGCTCGACCGGGCCGGGTACCGAGCTGGAGGGGTACAGCGGGGGCTACAGCCAGCCCGCCTCGATGCATTGGGACGGCACGTCCTGGAAGGCGGTGGACACTCCCCGGGCCCGCTTCGATGATCCGCTCCCGCCGGAGCCCGGCGCCGGGCTCAACCAGGTCTTCGCGCTCGACAGCGGTGAGGTGCGCGCGTACGGCATCAACACGTTCAACCACGGCGAGGTCGAGAACGAGCCCGCGGACGAGTACATCCGGGTGCGCTGGGACGGCTCAAGGTGGGTCGAGCAGGAGTCCCCGCCCGGTGCTTGCGCTCTGCGCACCCCGGTGGGTGAGGACGACCAGGGCCTGTTCCTGGACGGCAACTGGTACCTGACCGACGACGGGCAGTGCGTGAAGATCAAGCGCCACCGCCTGCCCGAGTCCACCGGTGCCCGCAAGGCGTCGAACCAGTCGCTGTGGCTGAAGGAGATCCACCGGGTGCCCGGCACCGACGAGTGGCTGGGCGCCGGTCACGTCCAGGTCAACCAGTCCGGCGATCCCTTCCGCGCCCCCGTCGTCGTACGCCTGAGAGATAAGGGCTGACCAGGGAGCATGCGGAACAACTCGATGTGCCGTACGCCAACTTCCCTGCCCGGGCTGCCGGTTCTTGGCCGCCTTCGCGGCGCCCATGGCCGTTGAAAGCCGCCCGAACCGCTCCGCTAACATGATCGAACTCACCAGGAGTGCCCTGATCGCCCGTACTTCACCAGAAAACCACGCTATCTAGCACAAAGAGTGAGCCAATTAACCACAACTAACAAATCGGCCAAACATTGATATCTATAGCATCGCGAACATTTTCGCGGAGAAACTGCAGAAAAGCGCTCACCGCGTGGCGTCAGCCGCGGGCGATACTGTGGACCACGGCGGTTGTTGTGGGCCTCGGATTCCTCATCGTGCTGGAGATCGCCGCGCGTCACTACGGCGTACCGGGGCCGATGGCCAACCAGGTGCGAGAGGTGATATTCGCACCCAAATCGGGGCCGTTGTTGTACGCCGGTATGGCGTTGATGATGGTGGTCCTCACCTGGCGCCAACGGTTCATCGCGGTCGGTTTCGCGATCGGCATCGACCTCGTCTTCCTGCTGGTTCGCTGGGCGCTCGACGCCAAGATGATGTTCGGCAACGGTGCGTTGTGGGTGCTGCTGGCGTATGGAGTCATCGCCGTCACGCGCCGCACCGGATCGGAACGGGTTCTGCTGCTGAAGGGCGTCGGTCTCGGCCTGCTCCTTGTGGCCGGCCGCAAGACGGGCGACACCTGGCTCCTCATCACCTCGAAGACCCGCCCGTTGGTGCTCGACCAGTACCTGGCCAGCGCCGATCACGCGTTGGGCAATCCGTCGTGGCTGGCGGGCCGGATCGTCGAGGCCACCGGCTCGATCGGCGCCCATGTTCTCGACTACGTCTACATTCAGCTCGCGGTGGCCGCGGTCGTCGTCACGGTGTACCAGCTGCGCAACGTGGCTGCCGAGCGCCGCTTCCCGGGCCACCATCTGGTGCGTACGTTCCTGGTCATCGGCCTGCTCGGGCCGGCCATCTACATGATCTTCCCGGTGGTCGGACCGATCTTCGCCTACGGCACCGGCGCCTTCGGAACCGGCAGCGAGCACTTGGCGGTGGCCAATCTGTGGCCGGACACGCCGCCGCCGGTCGGTAGCCCGCAACCGATGCCGTTCGACGAGATCACCCCTCGCAATTGCATGCCAAGCCTGCACACCGCGTGGGCCACCGCGATCTTCATTCATTCCCGCAAAGGCCCACGCATTCTGCGCTACGCAGGCACGTTCTGGCTGATCGCCACCCTCGGCGCGACGCTGGGATTCGGCTATCACTACGGCGTGGATATCGTTGCCGGCGTGGTGTTCGCATTCACCATCGACGCGGCGCTGCGCGCGCACGACCGCGGCTGGGAACGGCAAGGAACCCAACTGGTCGCCTACGGCGTAACGGTCTTCGCCCTGCTCCTGTTGTCGTATCGCTACCTGCCGATGGAGATGGCCAAATATCCGTGGGTGTTTGGACCGCTTCTTATTCTCGCGATGGCTTCAGTGGTCTACGGCTATATGCGGACCACCAAGCTGTGGGAGCCGAAGGCGGCCGTACCGGCGCAGCGATCCGAATCGGAACCGCAACCCGAACTCGTGTGATTCAGGTTGCAGCAGGTGGTGGGCCGAGCGCTTACCGGGTGGGGTCGGGAAGCTGAACATGTGCGGGCGAAGAAATTCTTGGCACAGGCTTCCCGCCCCTCCCTCGTCCCTCGGCGTCCCCGCATCCTTCCGGCGGGTTGCTATCGGGACGCCAGGGCCTGCCGGGTGACGCTCCTGAGGAACAGCACCGGTGTCGCCGCCGTGGCCAGGGCGAAGACCCCGAAGGCCAGCCGCATGCCGCCCCATTCGGCCAGCAGGCCCACCAGGGCCGCGCCCAGCGGCATGGCGCCGAAGCTGAAGAGCCGGGCCGCCGCGCCGTAGCGGCCGAGCATCGCGTCGGGGACCATGCGCTGGGTGATGGTGCGGGCATTGACCGTCCAGAGGGTGCCACCCATACCGCCGAGGAAGGCGCCCACCGCCACCGCCGCGATGTTCGTGGTCAGGGCGGGCAGCGCCACCATCGCGGTGGTGCCGATCAGGTCGGCGAACATCGCCCGGCGAGCGCCGAGCAGCCGGTTCACCCACGTCACGGCCACCGTGCCGGCCACCCCGCCGATCCCCAGGGCGCTGAGGACGATGCCGTACTGCTGCGGCCCCAGCTCCATGGCCTGCTTGGCATAGAGCGGCATGAGGGCCAGCCAGGCGCCCCAGACGGCGGCGAGTACGGCGACGACCAGCGAGAGCGTGCGCAGCACCGCGTCGCCCCAGAGGAAGCGCAGCCCTTCGGCGATACGGCTGTTGACCGAGACGGGGGCGGCGTCCGCAGCGGGCCGGGCGGCCCGGAAGCGGCCCACCAGCAGGAGCAGGGCGAGGGCGGCGAGCGCGTACGAGGCGCCGATCAGCCCCAGCGCGAGGCCGGTCCCCGCGGCAAGGAGCAGCCCGCCGACGAAAGGCCCGGCGAACTCCTGCCCCACGGTCTCGGCCCCCACCATCCAGGCATTGGCGCGCTCCCGCCCCGCCGCAGGCACCGCGGCGGGGACCAGCGCGGAGGCGGAGGTCGATGCGAGCACGTCGGCGACGCCGAGGACCACCCCGGCGGTGAAGACCTGGACGAGCGTGATGCCACCGGTCACGGCGGATACGGTCAGCCAGCTCATTGCCGCAAGCCGCATCCCGTTCGCGCCCCACAACAGCCGCCGCCGGTCGAAGCGGTCGACCAGCACGCCTATGTGCAGGGCGACGAGCAGCCAGGGCAGCGTGAGGGTCATCGATACGGCGGTGACCTGGGCGGGCGAGCCGGTGAGTTGGGCAGCCAGCAGGGGCAGGGCCATCTTCATCACGCCGTCGGCGAGATTGGTCGCGGCGGTGAAGCCGACCAGGACAGCGGTGTTGCGCCGGCCAGGGTCTGTCGGAGGGCAGTCCTCCGGCCTCACACCACCGAAGCCGTTGCCGGTCTCCATCCGCTCGGGCACCGCCGTGACCATGTGCCTCCCCTAACCGTCTAACGCTTTAACCGGTTAGACCCCACTGTGGCGCACCTCCGGGCCATGACGCAACCGGTAAAACGCTTAGGCGGTAGAATGGCGGGAACCTGCAGGAGGTGACGCGTCATGCTGGAGCCGCCGGCCTCAGCCGTCCTGGTGGAGGCATTCGCCAACACCGTCGACGTGGAAGAGGCGAGCGACGAGATCGCCACCCCGGCCGGTCTTTCCCAGTGGCTGACGGGACGCGGCCTGCTCGACACGCCGGGCGACATCCCCGCCGACGTCCACACGAGCTATCTGGCCCTGCGCGCAGGCATCCGCGAGGAGCTGGGCGGCCACGTCGGCGACACCCCCGACCCGGACCTGCTCGCCGCGGCGGACCAGGTACTGGCCCAACACCCCGTACGGGTCACGGCCCGCGGCCTCCTCACCCCCATGACGGAACTGCCCACGGAGCGCAGGCCGCTGGCCACACTGGCGATCGCATGGAGCGAGCTGGTCACGACCGGGGACGCCGCCCGGCTCAAGCGCTGCGCGGAGCACTCCTGCGGCTGGGCGTTCTGGGACGTATCGAAGAACCGCAGCCGCCGCTGGTGCTCGATGAAGGTGTGCGGCAACCGCAACAAGACACGGTCGTACGCGTCGCGACAGCGGCAGGCGACATAGCCGACGGCCGCCGACCGGCCCCATGCCGGGAGCTTCCCTCCCTGTGCACTTGATCATCCGCACCCGCCGCCCGTTACTCTTCCGGCGTGCACGCCTACGAGGAACTCACGTCAGCAGAGCGCCAGTTGTGGGACGCCTACCCCACGGGCCGTTCAGTGGACTTCCGTACGGATGGTCCAGAAGACGACCCCGAGCACGGGAATGGATGGGGCGACGCGCGGACGGTCAGGGCCAGTGTCGTGGCGGCCCTGCTCCTCGGAGGGAACCCGGGGCAGCCGGGGAGCGTCCCGGCCCTGCGGCTCGCGGGCGCCCGGATCAGCGGCACCCTCGATCTCAGCGAGGCCGAGATCGGGCACGGCATGTGGTTCGAGGGGTGCTGGTTCGAACAGCGCGTCAGGCTGTACGGAGCTGCCACCCGGACGATCGAGATCAAGGGCAGCAGGCTTCCGGGACTCGACCTGACCATGGCCCGGGTGGACGGAAGGGTCGCCCTTCGTCGCACGGTTCTCAACGGCAGGCTTGGGCTGATGAGCGCGCGCCTGTCCGGTGAACTGGTGCTCAGCGGCACGGCGATCTCACTCCCGGGCGACTGGGCTGTCTTTGCCGGCGGACTCGTCATGGAGGGCGGGCTGTTCTGCCGTAGAACCACCGTGCACGGCGGGATACGTCTCCTGGGTGCGCAGCTGGCCGGCGGCTTGCACATGGAGCGGGCACAGCTGCGGCATCCCGATGGCATCGCGCTCCTCGCCGACCATGCGGTGGTGCGCACCATGGCGCTGTCCGAGGGCTTCACGGCCGAGGGGACGGTCAGCCTGCGGGACGCGCAGATAGCGGACCAACTGACCCTCGACGGCGCCGTTGTACGGGCCTGCGGCACGGCGCTGGACTGTGCCCGCATGCAGGTAGGAGTCTTCGTCTTCACCCCGGCGGAGCCCCCGTCGGGGACGATGGACCTGGAGGACGCGCGGGCCGCGACCATCCGTGACCGAGAGAATGCCTGGCCGGACACCGTACGCCTGCAGGGCTTCACCTACGGCTCTCTCCACGAGAGCGGCGACCTCCAGGAGAGCTCGGTGGAGCGTCGCTTGGCGTGGATTCGGCGACAGCCCGGCTATGCCGCCCAGCCGTACGAGCAATTGGCCGCCTGGTACCGGCAGATCGGCCATGACGACGACGCCCGACGCGTCCTGCTGGTCAAACAGCGCCACCGCAGGAAGACCCTGGGGCTGCCCGCCCGGCTGTGGGGACACCTCCTGGACGCCGCCGTCGGCTACGGCTACCGCCCGTGGCTGGCGGGCCTGTGGCTCGCGGCGCTCATTCTCCTTGGCACCACGGTCTTCAACGCCCACTCACCAAAGCCGACCGAACCCGGCCAGGTGCCCCCGTTCAACGCCTTCGTCTACACCCTCGACCTCCTGATCCCCATCGGCGGTCTCGGCCAACGCACGTCCTGGTACTGGCAGGGAGGATCACCCTCCTGGCTGGCCTACACCCTCATCGCTGCGGGATGGATCCTGACGACGGCGGTGCTCGCAGGGATCACGCGCACCCTGAACAGGAATTGACCCGTCTCACGCACTACAGGACCGGCGGACCCTGCTCGATGCGGCGCAGCACCGGCGCGAGTCGGTGGAGGGCTTCGGTGGTCTGGATCTGCCGCTCGTCCCACCACGTTGCTCCCGCCTCGGCCAACGGGCCCAGCAGGTCGCGGGACTTGGCGGTGTCGCCGCCCGGCGTGGCGCCTCCGAGGACGATCTCGAAGGGGGTGCCGGAGCGGGTGCCGGAGTGCGTGTCGGAGTGCGTGTCGGAGAGGTCCTCGCGCTGCTTGCGCACGTACGCGACCAGGTCGCGGACCTGATCGATGGGCGGTACGTGGCCGTGCTTGGCATCGGTGAATAGCGGGACCGCGCCGTCCCAGCGGGCGGCCCGGCGCATCGGCGGGCGGTTCGGCCAGAAGCCGGCGACCCAGACCGGCGGCCGAGGGCGTTGCACCGTGGCGGGCAGCAGGGTCACGTCCCGTACCTGGTAGTGCCGTCCGTCGTGGTTCACCGGCTCGCCCGACCAGTACCGCTCCAGCAGGTCCAGGCCCTCGTCGAGTCGCTCGGCCAGCACCTTCGGGTCCGTGGCGTCGCCGAAGCTCGCGTACTCGTCCTCGACGGGCCCGCCAAGGCCCGCGGCGAAGGTGACCCGACCGCCGCTCACCGCATCCAGGGTCGCCACCTGGCGGGC
This sequence comes from Streptomyces sp. NPDC086554, assembly GCF_040686095.1. Classification (NCBI taxonomy): domain Bacteria; kingdom Bacillati; phylum Actinomycetota; class Actinomycetes; order Kitasatosporales; family Streptomycetaceae; genus Streptomyces; species Streptomyces sp. NPDC086554. Next base: position 46,737 of record NZ_JBFBJK010000038.1, on the reverse strand, counting down.
GAGTTGCTGCGGGCGTCGCCGGGCGACCGGGGTGACCAGCGTGCCCAGTCTGATCCGAGAGGTCGCCAACGCCGCGGCAGTCAGCAGCATCCAAGGGTCGCCGAAGGGCAGGCCCGCGTGCTTGCGATGCAGCACGTGATCCCAGACGAACAGGCCGTCCCAGCCTGCTTGTTCCGCCGCTGCGGCCACTTTCGCCACGGCCTTGGGGTCGGCGAAGTCACCAAAGTTCGGGATGTTGACCGAGAAGCGCATTCCCGCATCCTGCTGTACGGCGTCGGGAGCGGCAACCGACTCCCCCGCCCACCGGCCCGGTGAGACGCTGGGAGTGGACTCCTCGGGCGGTGGGAGCGGGCGCGTGGCCCGTGGGCGCCTGGGTCGTTGAGCAGCGCGCGGAGAGAACGGGATGTCGGCAGAGGGACAGAGATCCGTGGGGGACGCGGAAGGGCAGTGGCAGGACGGCCGCCTCAGCGGGTTGTTGCGTGAGGTGCGGCGTCAGGCGTCGTGCGTGGCCGGGACCGACGTATGCAGGATTCTCGACTGGCTGCACCAGCAGACCGGCGTCGATGTCGCGGTGGTCGCGGACGACGCGAGGACGGTGGAGTCGTCCACGACAGGGTTTCCGCAGGAGGTGCTTCGCTCGCTCGCCGGGCTGCTCGCGCGCTTGTCCGGTGGGCAGTTGGCCGCGGCCGCGACCCAGGCCGATGGGCTGCATGTGCGGTGTGAAGCCCTCGGGCCGTACGAACCGCGTCCGGTGCTTGTGGTGGTCGGGCGGTCGGCGCCGACTCCGGAGGCCGTCGCGCTGACCTCGCACGCGGGCCATGTGCTCGCCCTGCTGCGCCGCGCTGAAGGCGTGGACCGGACGTGGCGGGACTATCACGACAAGGCACGCCAGTTGCGGTTCGCCGTGCTGCATGGGCTGTTGGCGGGGGGTCCGATGCTGGCCCGGCGGATGACGACCGGTGCCGTTCCGCCGGTGCTGGACGCCGAGCGGCTGCGCGTGCATCTGCTGCGTTGCCCGTCGGGCGACCGTGACCGGATCGCTCGGGCCCACCAGGATCCGTCCGGCTACCACGGCCAGGCCCTGATGGTGCACTGCCCGGTATTCAAGGAGCACTTGATCTGCCTCATCGCCGACGACGGCGACGACGGCACACCCTGCGGCTCCGGCGGACCGGAGCGCGGGCTGGGTCAGACGCTGCGTCTGCTCGTACGCGACGATCCACGCTATGCGCTGGGGATCAGCGGCGCGCAGCCCCTCACCGCCACGGCCGAGGCGTACAGCCAGGCCGCCCACGCGCTGGCCGCCGCCCGCACCACTCCCGGCCGTGTGTCCTACTACCACGGGCAGACGCCGCTGGTCGGCATCCTTCCCGCTCAGCCCGCACTCGCCTGGGCCCGCGCACTTCTGCGGCCGCTGGACTCGGTCCCGAAAGCCAGTGCCGACATCACCCGCCTGGCAGTGAGCATGCCCCGGTCCGGCGTGGCCCGTCTGCTCGGCCTCAGCCGCAATACCGTCACCGCGCATCTGCGACGTGCCGAACTCGCCCTGGGGCAGGACCTGTCCGACGTCCGCTCCCGTGCCACCGTCCACCTGGCCCTCGCTCTGGGCAACTCATGCGCGGGCCCCGAACCCGACCACCATCAACGGGCCCCTGCCCTACCCGACTTGCTGAGCAATGAGCTCGCCGCCGCCTGGGCCCAGACGGTCCTGCGCCCCCTTCACGCGCGGCACCGCCGCACTCTTCAGGCGTGGATCGACGCCAACACCGACGCCCAACAGGCCGCTCGCCGCCTGGACATCAGCCGCAACACGGTACGGGCCCACCTGCGTACCGCCGAGGCGGCCCTCGGGCTCGATCTGCTGACCACCGGCACCGGCACCCACGACGTCGTCCACGCCCTGGACATCACCGCGGCACGGGCCCTGTGAGCACCGTGCACAACAAGCGCATTTGGTTGAGCACCGTGCACATTGGCCGCAGGGTGCGGTGACTTCTAGCGTGGTCATGACCGCCCGTGCACCAGACGCCGTCGGCCCCTGACCAAGGCCGGCGGAACCGCACTGAAGGGCTGCACCCGCCTCCCTCGGTGTTTCGGACCTGCCCGAACGGTGCCGGCGCCAGGAACAGAGCGATCCAGCGTACGCAGGACAACGCTGTAGCGGACTATCGGGGGATGCCGTGCTGCGCATGCACTTCACTGAGGGAGATCTGTCGCGGACCAGGGTGGCCGATGGGCCTGACCCGTTGTGGGAAATCGTCCTGAGCATGCACCAACTCCAGGAAGGAGGAAGGAATGCGCAGGCGCGCATCGCGGGAGGGACATGTCCGGAGCGGCGGAAGATGCTGCGTGTGCTGGCACCGCTGATGCCGGCTCGCGGCTACTTTCCGGATTTCCTCACTCCCGCGGCGGCGTCGGGCGGCCTGGACAGCGGGATCGACGCCGTACTGTCCACTCCGAAGCCGCGACTGCGCGCCGAACTCTCCCTGCTGGCGCAGGACAACGCGCTGCCCTCCTGGACACGTTCCCTCGCCGACGGCGAGGTCGACACCCTGCGCGGGTTGGGCCGGGCCCTGCGCCAGTACCACTCGAGCGTCCTCGGCCCCGGATGGCGAGGCATCGCCACCCGCGTCGAGGCCGACCGGCAGCACCGCACCGGGGTGCAGAGCCGCGCCGGGACGGAGGCGATGCTGCGCACCTTCGAGCCCATGCTGCATTGGCAGCCCTCGGTGCTGTGCGCCCACTACCCGGTCGACAGGGAGGTCCACCTGGGCGGGCGCGGACTGCTGCTCGTCCCGTCCTACTTCTGTCGCCGTACGCCGGTAGCCCTCCTGGACGACAGTCTGCTGCCCGTCCTGGTCTACCCGGCCCGCCCGCTCCTGCCGCACGCGGCCACACCGGACTCCAGGCTGGCGCCCCTCCTGGGGCACACCCGCGCCGCGGTGCTGCAGACGCTCCAAGAACCCCACACCACCACGGAGTTGGCGGAGCACGCCGGCGTGTCGCTGTCATCGGCCAGTGAGCACGCGGCGGTACTCCGCCGGGCGGGACTGGTTATCAGTGTGCGGGAGCGCCACCAAGTCCGGCACATACTCACGCAGTTGGGCGCCGATCTCCTCAGTGCCGGAGCGCCGACTTACCTGGCCTGGAAGCCGGGCGCCGGCGCGGGCCGGGCGGGTATGTGACGGACGGGCACGGGCAGTGGGGAAGGTCAGCAGACGTGAACGCCGTCGACCATGTTGTTGTAGCCAGTTCCGTCGAGGTCCCCGACCTTGTGCTTGGCGGTGCTGCCGAACAGTTGATGCCAACCGCCGCCGGAGCGCCAGTTGTAGAACCTCGAGTTGGTCCCTGGGGTCTGGTAGTTCTTGAACGAAGTCAGGCGGTCGCTCCAGCCCACCTTGCCGAGATTGCGGAAGCCGCACTTGTAGAACACGATCTTGGCGTGGTCGTAGTAATCGCCCGCCCACAGGCACAGCCGCCCGGACCGGCACTTGCTGCTCGACGCCTGCCCTGGTGCGGTGAGGGTGACCGACGCGGTCCCGTCATTGGTATCGCGGTGCCACTGCCTGTGGCGGCCACCAGAACGAGTCCGGAGGCCAGCACCGCAATGCCCTGCTGTGTCTTGTTCATGCCGATGACGCTACGAATCTCCGCCCCAGGGCCGCGATACCTTTCGGCGCTCCCCGAAAGCCGCCCTCCGAGGCTTGCGCCCGTTGTCGCAAGGGCTCGACGCCGCGGAGGGAATCCGCCGGTCCGGCCTGCGGCCGACCCACACGCCGTCGGTTCTGGTCGGACGAGGACGCATCGACGAACAGCTGGGGAAGGTCGCCGAGTTGACCCCGCGGCATGAACGGATCAAGGCATTTCGCTTACTGATTCACATCCTGGGACTTGCCGATGCGCGGCGGCGAGAGCGGTTCTGCGCCGACGGGTGCAGCCACGAGTGGCATCAAGGCCGGCACGCGGACGGAATCGCCGGGGCAACGATGTCGTGCGCGTCAGACATCCAGGTGGTGGCTCGCCCAGACCAGGATGCGCGGAACGGCGATGTGTGATCGTGCTGCGTGCGGGCTGACGTAATCCGGTTGCCGGAGCATCTGGCGGCCGCGACACTGCGCCCATCATGCCTAGTGCTCCCGGGGACATATCCGTCGCGCCAGGGGGCCTGTGGTCCCGTAACTTCTCGCTCTTCTTCGCCGCCCGTGGCATCGCCCGGCTCGGCGACATGATGGCCCCGGTGGCGCTGGCCGCCGGGCTGGTGCTGAGCGGATACGGGGCCGGGGTGGTGGGGGCCGTACTGGCCAGCATGACGGCCTGCTTCGCCGGGTTCGTCATCTTCGGCGGGGTGATCGCCGACCGGGTGAACAACCGGGTGCTGATGATCGGGGCGGACCTTGTACGCGTCGTCGTGCAAGGCGTCATGGCCGGGCTCTTCTTCACCGGCCATATCGTCGTCTGGCAGATCTGTCTGCTGTCCGCCGTCAACGGCATCTGCGCCGCGCTCTTCCAGCCGGGCCTGCCCACCCTCATCCCGCGGATCGCCGCGGACGTGCAGGGCGCGAACGGGGCCATCCGCACCATCGAGTCCCTGATGACCATGGCGGGGCCCGCGGTGGCCGGTGCGCTGGTGGGACTCACCGGGCCGGCCTTGGTCTTCGTCGCGTACGCCTTCACGTATCTGGCGAGTGCCGTCTGCCTGGCGCTGCTGCGACTGCCGGCGGCGGACCGGTCCGTGGTGGCGAAAGAGCACTCCTTCCGGTCCGATCTGGTGCAGGGGTGGCAGGAGTTCCGGTCCCGGACCTGGCTCTGGGGCGTCATCGTGATCTGGATGGTCCTGATGATCTCGTCCTGGGGGCCGATGATCCCGCTGATCGCGACCCAGATCGTCTCCGAGCACGGCCCCCGCACGCTCGGCCTGGTCAACTCGGCGATGGGCGCGGGCATGGTGGTCGGCGCGATCGTCGCCATGCGGGTGCGGCCGGTGCGGCCACTGCGGGCCGGTTCCGTGGCGCTGCTGCTGTACTGGATGCAGCCCGCGTCGGTGGCGCTCGGCCTTCCGGTGCCGCTGATCGCCGCGGGGCTCGCGGCCGCCGGTGCGGCCAACGCCTTCTGGGGCGTGATGTGGACGACCAGCATCCTGACCCAGGTGCCGCCTGAGGTGCGGAGCCGGGTTCACGCCTACGACGTGGCCGGATCGGTGGCGATGATGCCTGTGGGGCAGGCCCTCGCCGGTCCCGCGTCGGAGATCTTCGGGGTGCGCGAGGTGCTGGGGTTCAACGCGGTGATGGCGATGGGGGTGGCGGTGGCGCTGCTGTCCGTGCCGGCGATCCGCAATCTACGGAAGGTGGATGGGCGAGGCACATCCAAGGCCGCTCCGGCCGCAGTTGAGGAATCCGCCGGCAGGGAAACCTGATGAGGTGTCGACAGGCCTTGGCCTGATGAGGTGTCGACAGGCCTCGGCATCGACTCGAGGCCTGTCGGCAACGACGGCAGCCGGGCTCCGACCTGCCCGCCGTCGGAGCGATCCGCTAGGGCCGAACCGCCACCGCATCCACCTCGAACAGCATCCCCGGCAGCGCGAGAGAGGCGACGCCACTCAGCGTCTGGGCCGGCAGCCGGTCGCCGAAGCGGGCCTGCAGCGCCTTGCCCAGGGTCTCCAGCTTGTCGAGGTCGTGGTCGACGATGAAGGTTCCGAGGCGGACCACGTGCTCGTATCCGAGACCGACCCCCTCCAGCGCCGATCGCAGCCGGTCGAAGGCCAGGTCTACCTGAGCGGCGAAGTCTCCGGGCACGGGTGCGCCGGTGGCGTCAGAGGCGTATTGGCCGCCGATGAAGACGAGTTCGCCCGGCGCCGAGGCGGCGTGGCTGTAGCCGAACGGTGTCGGGTCGTGGAGAGTCGCGGGGTTGGTGATGGTGCGCTGATCGTTCGTCATGTCTCCTCGAACGTCCGCGCGGGCGTGCTCATTCCGCACCGGCTCCTGGCTCGGGACGCCTGGCCGTGTTCGCGCGGGGCGGATGCCGAGCCTGTGGGCCTGTCTACGCCGACTGCATATGGGAAGGGAAGACACGGGCCGGGCGTTCCCTGAAGCCGAGTTGGGCGCGCTTTGCGAGACTACCTAAGCCGGTCCCCTCGCGGCCCGGGCAGCCGACCTGTCAGCGCAGGTCCAACCGCATCAGGACCCGGGGATGACCTGCCAGCACCGAGGCCGTATCGGCGGCGTGGGTGAATCCGGCGCGTTCGAAGTTCTTGCGGATCCCGGCGTACGCCATCGTCAGGTCGACCTTGGCATCACCGCTGTCGAGGGGGTACGCCTCGACCACCGGTGCGCCGTGCGCACGGGCGAACTCGACCGCACCGGCGATCAGGGCGTGCGAGATGCCCTGCTTCCGGTGACCGGGACGTACGCGGATGCACCACGTCACTCGCGGCCGACAGGGGGCAACGTGGCGGACGTACACGATGACGCGATCGGCCATCGCCGCGAGACTGTGCAGCGCCTGGGTGCCGCTCTGACCACGCCCAAGCGCGAGCGGGGCGCGACTTCTGGGTCGTCCTCGAAGGCCAGAGCTCCGCCGCCCGTCGGCGCCCGCCACGGCCCGGCGGTCGCACAAGCCGCCCTGAGTCGCTCAAGCGCTCTCCCGCTGATCCGCCACCGTCGTCGGCGGTGGCGGTGGCGGTGGCGGTGGCGGACGAAGAAGCCAAGGTGACCCTTCATCGTTTCCTCGAGGAGCAGCGCGAGGCGTACGAGAACTTCCCGAAGCCCTCAGTTCGTCCTGTCCGTGCGCTCTCCCGCGCCGGGCGATTCCCGGGCCCCGTCGGACGACGGAGACCCACGCCCCGACGACTCCTGAGGCGCACGGTGCTCACACCACCACCCGCTCGTGGTAGTGGCGCGGGCCGCGGCCCGGCCATGTGCGCTCGGCCTGTCGCGCTCAGCCGTACTCGTGAGGATCGAGGCAGCGATGAGGCCTATGAGGACGGCGACCGTGCCAATTCGGGGAATTGGCCGCTGATGGCGGCGCGTATGCGTACGCGTGTGAGCGCACCCATCCGACGGGGTTCGGGTCGACAGCAATCTCTGGCCAGTGTTCCCAAGCGCAATAGAAAGCGTGCTCGACCGCTTCGAAGGCTCGTCCGCGACATCCGGTGAGCAGGCGTGTCTCGTGAGTCAATTCCGGGGCGGCATACAGATACAGCGCATCGAATGCGGCCTCGGGGGTGGACGCCGAGCGGAATGTTTCCGCCGTGCGTCCGGGCGCGACGGCCAGCATTTCGGTTACGGGGTGAGTGATCGGTGCTGGCGAACCTGCTGGCGAAGGCGGTGAGAGGCGATACGCCAAGATAGGCTCACCGCATGATCATCCCATTTGTCGTTGGTGTCACTGTCCTGCTCACGGTCGCCGCCGTGGGCGTGTGGGTGTGCCTGGAGTTCTGCGCGGCGTGCCGCGAACGCAGGCGCACGCCCGTCGGGCCCGCCGCGGACGGCCGGTAGTCCGAGCGCCAGCAGTCCGCGCGCCGGCATCGGCGAGGCGTGAACCTCGGTGAGCCGGTGCGGCGGGCAGCATGACCACCGCACCGGCTCCCGGCCGCTCGCTCAGGATGCGTTCGGGCCCACGTCAGCCGCCGTGAGGGGACGACGGAGCGGCGCCGCGGTCGCGTACTCGTCGGCGCCGATGTCACGGGTGGTGCCGCGCGGGTGGCCGTCGATGTCGTCGGCCACGGTCGGTGTCCCCAGCGTCGCCCCGCCGATCGCCGGGCTTCCCGCCGCCAGTCGGTGGATGCCGTCGGACTCCTTGTGCAGGAGAGGGTCGGTGCGGCGGAAGCCGCCGGAGGGGATGTTGCCGTCGGATGCCGCGCCCCACAGGATGTTGCTCTGCCAGGTGAAACCAGTGGTCTTTCCCATCGCGACCAGGCTGCCTGCGTCGCCGACCAGGAGGTTGTCGGCAATGACCACCTTCTGCGGCTCGTAGTCCCTGCTCTCGCCCGACAGCGTCACGGCGTTGCCGTACAGGGTGTTGTGCAGGATCACCGCGCGGTCGCACGCGTCGTTGCCCCGCCGCTCCTCGGTCGTCTCGCCGGGGTGGTGATCCCGGGTGGTGCCGCTGCCGATCACGAGGGCGCGGTCCGACAGATTGCCGAGGTAGTTGTTGACGACCAGATGGTCGTTGCCGTAGACGCGCACTCCGTTGGCGCCGTCGATCAGATAGTTGCCCTCCACGGTGGAGTGGTTGCCGTGGCGCAGCACGATGCCGCCGCGGCTGTTGCGAATGGTGTTGTACCGGATGGTGTTGTCCGAGGACTTCACCGAGATGGTTTCGGGGTCGCCGTCGCACCGCTCGAACAGGTTGTGCTCGACGACGGCGTCGGCGCTGGACAGCGCCCGTCCGCTGACGCCGAGGCGGATCGGTTCGCCGCCGTTGGCGCCGGTGAAGGTGTGGTCGGCGAAGTGGTTCTTGAAGATGGTCAGGCGCTGCGCCATGGCGGTCGGGCCGGGGCCGTCGACGACGAGGAAGATGCCCTCGGTCTTCTTGTCGTGGAAGCGGTTCCGGTCGATCTTGACGTCGTCGCCACGGACGACGACCCAGTCGAATCCGGCGCCGGTGTCGGTGAATCCGAAGTCGTTGCGGGTCAGCCGGATGTGCGTACAGCTCGCCGGGATCTCCAGCGTGGTGCTCTGGCGGAACACGAAGCCCCGGACGGTTATGTTGCTCTCGTCGCTGAAGACGAAGCCGCGCTCGCCGCGCAGCACCACTCCGCCGCGCGACTGCGCGACGATGGTGATCGGTGCGTCACCGGTGCCGTGCTTGCCGGACACTCTGACGGCGCGGCCCGACGGAACGGTGTATGTGCCGTTGGCCAGGACGATCTGATCGCCGGGAACCGCCCGGTCGATCGCCTTCTGCAGGTCTGCCAGGGAACCGGCCGGCGCTGCGGCGGCCGGCGCCGCGCCGGCCGAGATCGAGGCGTGGAGCGGCACCGCGGCTAACGCTGTGCCCAGCAATGTGCCGGTGAGGAACGTACGTCGTTGCATGGTGCCTCCTGATTGGTGGGTGGCCTGCGTTATCTGGTCTTCCCACAGCGCCCGTCGAGTTCATACGTCCAGTTGCGCGCGAAGGAGCCCGTCGAGGCGCCGCCATGCCGCGGACGCGGCGTTGACCGTGCCCTGGATGAGGGCGGGGATCTCGGAGGCCGCGTCCAGTTCGGGCGGGGCGTCGGTGGCATAGCGTTCCCGGGTCGCCTCGGCGATTCTGCGGGCGAGGTCGTCGATGCGGGGATCGTCGGGGTCGAGGTCGTGTGCGTGGTCGTAGTCGTGGAAGAGCTGCCGCAGCGCCGGGTCGGCCAGGGTCTCGGCCTGGTCGTGGAAGAGTGCGATGGCGCGGTCGGGGTGGGCTGCGAACACGAGGATCCACAGGTCGCGTTGGAGGTCCACCCAGCGCGGCGTGAATCCCCAGCGGGTCAGCTGCTCCAGGTGGGCGCCGACCTCGGTGGGCAGCGGGGCCGTCAGCTGCCCGGCCGCGAGCTCGCGCAGGCGCCCCTGCGTTGCCCGCAGGCCACGGATGCGGGCGGTGAGTTCGTCGTCGATCTCGTGCAGCGCCTGCTGGAACTCGTCGTCTGTCGCTGATCTCAGGTCCCGGATACGGGCCAGGGGGACCCCGGCTTCGGCGAGCGTGCGGATCTTGATGAGGTCGATGGCGTCGCTCGCGCCGTAGCGCCGGTAGCCCGACGCATCTCGGTCGGGCTCGGGGAGCAGTCCCTTGTCGTGATAGACGCGAATGGTCTTGATCGACACTCCGACGTAGCCGGCCAACTGCCCGATGGTGATCACTCGGCCATCGTCGCATTTGACCTTTCCCCAGGGGCAGGGCCGCAGCATGGCGTCATGACGAACACGAACGCGAATACGAGCATGAATGCGAACTTCGATCGCGAGACGCTGCGCGCGTTGGCCGATGCGGGCAACGAGACCGCGGCGGACCGCCTTGCCGACCTCGCCGAGGCGGCCGGCGATCTCGAGGAGTTGAGCGCGCTGTTGGACGAGGGATGCATGCGCGCCGGCTTCCTGCTCACGCGGCGCGCGGCCGCGGCCGGTGACCTGCGCGAGCTGCAGCGGATCTCCGATGCCGGGTACGACGAGGCCGGCAGTGAGCTGGATCGGCTCCTGAAGGCGCCCGCCGACGGACATCGGGCGCCTCGGACGTGAGGAGTCGTCCGGATGCCGTGCTGGGAGATGTTCCGGAGCCGTAGGCCGAAAGCAGGTCGACGCCGACCGATCACAGCCGGCTTCAGCCAGGTTGGAAGAATGCGAGCATTTTCTGGGCGGCGTCCGGCGACGTCAGCAATTCCTGCATGTCCGCGGACATCCGGGCGGCGGCGCTGGTGCGTTCGAACATCTCGCGTTCGTATTCTTTGACGGCGGCGGGAAAGTCGTCCGGGTGCGCGGCCAGCGCGAGACCGAGCAGGGAGCCGTCGAGCAGCGCCATGTTGGCGCCCTCTCCCACCGGCGGCATCAGGTGTGCGGCATCGCCGAGCAGTGTGACGTCTGGCGTCGACGGCCAGGTCAGGCCGACCGGGAGAGTGGTGATCGGCCGCGGCACGACCGTGTCGTCGCAGGCCGCGATCAGTGCGGCGAACCGTGCGTCCCAGCCGGGGAGCAGGTCGATCAGCCGCGCCCGGGCGGCGGCCGGGTCATCGAACGGGATCCCGCTGGTGGCGAACCAGTCCTCGGCGGTGTTGTAGAAGCTGAGGCCGATGCGAACGCGGCCGTCGCCGTTGCGCTGCGCCGCCAGGGACAGTCCGTTGCCGAGCGCCCAGTAGGTGCCGCGCCCGACCATCGCCGCGAGGTCGGGGTGCGTACGGTCGATGTCGGGAATGCCGATCTCGACGACGTTCTGGCCGATGTGTGTCGGGCGGGCGTCGGTGAGCAGCGCGCGGACACGGGAGTTCGCGCCGTCCGCGCCGACCAGCAGGTCATACGTCGCACTGCTGCCGTCGGCGAAGCGCAGCAGGCCGTTGTCGGCGGATGTGAACGCGTGCCCCCAGCGCACCGCGTTATCGGGGAGGGAATCAAGGAGCAGGTTGCGCAGATCGGTGCGGTCGACCTCGGGTCGATCGAGCGGGGCGTCGTCGGGCGTGTCCTCCTGGAGCAGCAGAGTGCCATCCGGTTCGAGCAGACGCATGTCCTGGCCTTCACCACGGGCAATCGCGTGGAAGCGGTCGATCAGACCGGCCTCGCGCAGCGCCCGCTGGCCGGAGTGGATGTCGAGCATGCCGCCCTGACCGCGCGCACCGCGTGACGATTCACGCTCATACACGACGGATTCCATGCCCTTCACGTGCAGTACACGGGCGAGAGCCAGGCCGCCGAGGCCGGCTCCGACGATGGCGATGGTCATGGATGCCTCTCTTCGATACGCCGTACTGATCGATACAGTGTATCGACCGATGCGATGTATTGTTTGCGGCATGTTGGTGTGGGAGAGGCCGGAGCCACCGAATCGCCCCGTGCCGGCCCCGTTGAGCCGGGAGCGGATCGTGCGAGCGGCGATCCAGCTGGCCGACGCGGACGGCCTGGACGCGGTGTCGCTGCGCAAGGTCGCCACCGCGTTGGATGTCCGTCCGATGCGGCTGTACGGCTACATCGCCGGCAAGGAGGAGTTGCTCGACCTCATGGTCGACGCCGCCCATGCCGAGATCCGGCCGGTCGGAGAAGGCTGGCGGGAGGTGCTCCAGTCCCTCGCCGAAGCCACTCGGCACGCCGCTCACGAGCACGAATGGCTCGCCGATCTCCTGGGTGGCCGACCCCAGCTCGGGCCGCACGCACTGGCCAGCGGGGAGACCGTGGTGGCCGCGCTGGGCGACGTCGACGTGGACGCCGTCATGCCGGTGGTCGCCGCAGTCAACGCGTACGCGATCGGCGCGGTACGTCGGGAGATCGCCGAGCGGCGTGCCGAGCGGGCCACCGGGATGGACGAGAAGCGTTGGCAGGCCTCACTCGGGCCCTATCTGGAGCGGACCTTCGCCACCGGCCGATTCCCCGCGCTGGCCACGGTGGTGCGCGATGCCGCCCACCTGGACGCCGACCACACCTTCCGGATCGGCCTCGACTTCCTGCTCGACGGCATCGAAGCACGCATCGCAAGGTGAAGCACGGCCGAAGGACCGGACTGGCCCTGGCATCGCCTCCATCGACGCAGGCCGCCCCCGGTCGAGCGGTCGCACCCGAGGTCCAGGGGCAGGCGCGGTGCACGTCAGACCCGATTGTCAGTGCCGCCAGGCACGATGGCTCACATGACAACCAACGCCCCTGTGTTTGCCGATGCCGCCGCCTACGCTCAGGCGGTCGAGGACGCTTCGAAGGCCGCGGCCGCCTACTACGTGGGCGGCACCTCGGCGTTGGACGACGATGCGTACGACCGTCTGGTGCGGTCGATCGCCGCATTCGAGGCCGAGCATCCCGAGCAGGTGCTGCCCCACTCCCCGACCGGGAAGGTCGCCGGCGGTGCCGTTCAGAGCGATGTCCCGCACACGGTGGCCATGCTCAGCCTGGACAATGTGTTCACGGCCGAGGAGTTCACCACCTGGACGGTCTCCGTGGCCCGCCGGATCGGCCGCGAGGTGGCGCGGTGGAATGTTCAGCCCAAGCTGGACGGCCTGGCCATCGCCGCCCGCTACACCGATGGCCGCCTCACCCGCCTGGTGACCCGCGGGGACGGCACGGCCGGGGAGGACGTGTCGCATGCGATAGGCACCATCGAGGGCCTGCCCGACGAGCTCACCGAACCCCTGACCGTGGAGGTTCGCGGTGAAGTCCTGATGACCACCGGCCAGTTCGACCACGCCAACACCGTGCGCACCGCGCACGGCGGCGCCCCGTTCGCCAACCCGCGCAACGCCGCGGCCGGCACCCTGCGCGCCAAGGACCGTGCCTACACGGTGCCGATGACGTTCTTCGCCTACGGCCTGCTGCCGCTGCCGGCCACACCGGCCGACGCCGCCGAGCAGTTGGCCACGCTGCCCCACGGCAATCTCATGCAGTACGCCGTCGACCTCGGCCTGCGCACCCCGGCCGGCACCCCGGTTCCGGGCGTCACGCTGACAGCCGTCGATGACGTGCTGCGCCGGGTGGAGGAGATTGCCGCGCTGCGGGCCGAACTGCCCTTCGGTATCGACGGGATCGTCATCAAGGCCGACCTCGCAGAAGATCAGCAGGCTGCCGGATCCGGCAGCCGGGCCCCGCACTGGGCGATCGCCTTCAAGCTGCCCGCCGTGGAGAAGATCACCAAGCTGGTCGGGGTGGAGTGGAACGTCGGCCGCACCGGCATCATCGCCCCGCGGGCCGTCCTTGAGCCGGTCGACATCGACGGCTCCACCGTCACGTACGCCACGCTGCACAACCCGTCCGACATCACCCGGCGCGACCTGCGCCTCGGCGACCACGTCATGGTCTACAAGGCGGGCGACATCATCCCCCGCGTGGAAGCGCCCGTCGCCCATCTGCGCACCGGCGACGAAGAGCCGATCGCGTTTCCCGAGGCGTGCCCGCAGTGCGGCTCCGGCATCGACGTCGGCGAGCTGCGCTGGCGGTGCGAACGCGGCCGCGACTGCCACCTGGTCGCCTCGCTGTCCTACGCCGCGGGCCGCGACCAGCTCGACATCGAGGGCCTGGGCGCCAGCCGCGTCATCCAGCTCGTCGACGCGGGCCTGGTCACCGATGTCGCCGACCTGTTCGCCCTCACCCGCGAACAACTCCTCGGTCTGGAGCGGATGGGCGAGACCAGCACCGACAATCTCCTGGCGGCGATCGAGGCGGCCAAGGCCCAGCCACTGTCTCGGGTCCTGTGCGCCCTGGGCGTGCGCGGCACCGGCCGCTCCATGTCCCGCCGCATCGCCCGGCACTTCGCCACCATGGACCACATCCGGTCCGCCGACGCGGAGGCGATGCAGCAGGTCGAGGGCATCGGCAGCGAGAAGGCCCCGGTCATCGTCGCCGAGCTGGAAGCGCTCGCCCCGGTCATCGACAAACTCACCGCGGCCGGGGTGAACATGACCGAGCCCGGCGCCACGGCACCCTCCCCCGACGACCAGAGCGAGCCCGCCGCGCAAGCGGGTCCGCTGGAGGGCATGACCGTGGTGGTCACCGGCGCCATGACCGGCCCCTTGGAGCAGCTCAGCCGCAACCAGATGAACGAACTGATCGAGCGCGCCGGCGGCAAGTCGTCCTCCAGCGTCTCCAAGCGCACCAGCCTCGTCGTGGCGGGCGAAGGCGCCGGATCCAAGCGAGCCAAGGCCGAGTCTCTCGGCGTACGCCTTGCCGCGCCGGATGAGTTCGCCGGGCTGGTGGCGGGCCTGCTGGCCTGAGGCCCGCCCTGCGTGAACGGGGGGTACGGGGAGGCGCGGGCCTGCGCTATAGTTGATCTTGAGCCCGCAGCCGGAACTCCCGGCACTGGGCCTCGCGTTGGTCGTCCAAGGAAAGACGCCCCGCTTCCTGCGGGGAAATGCAGGTGCAAGGCCTGCCCAGCGCTCGCGACAAGCCCCGGGCTCCCACAGGGACCCGGGGCTTTTTCTGCAGCGCGTCGTCGTGACGGCGCAGCCGGACGCTGATCGCGCCGACGGTCATCTCTCATGCGCGTAACCGGAATCCTCGAAGTAGACGTCCCTGCGTTCGGAGTTGACCGGTGCCGAGCAGTCCACCGCGTTGTAGGTGGAGTCGTACGGCGTGAACACCTGCCATGCGGCATAGACCCAGAACAGGGAGGCGCAGACCAGCACCCCGATTGCCTTGGACTGCCTTGAGACTCTACGGATCACGGTTCGGATTCATCCAGCGGGTGGCTCACGTGGCTCACCGTCCCAACTGCGCTGCCTTCACCGCGCGTTGGGCGAAGACGTCTTCGCGGCGGTCTTCCATCTGCCGCAAGGCGTCCTTGCGATCGCGCTTGGGGAGCCGGTCGAGATACGTGTGGCCGACGAGGTGGTCGGTCTCGTGCTGGAGGCACCGGGCGAAGTAGCCCGTCCCCTCGATGACGACCGGGTTGCCGTCCTTGTCGAATCCTCGGGCTACGGCATGGTCGGTGCGGGCGACCTCCTTGGTGGCACCCGGCACGGACAGGCAGCCTTCGTAGGCGTCGATGAGTCGGCGGCTCCCGGGATCGGGCAGGTCCAGAACCGGATTGACGATGTGACCGACGTGCCGGATCCCTTGGTCGTCCGGGCAGTCGTACACGAACACCCGCAGGTCGACGCCGACTTGATTGGCGGCGAGGCCGGCACCGTCGGCCACATGCATCGTCAGGAACATGTCGTCGATCAGCGCCGACAGTTCGGCGGAGCCGAACTCGGTCACTTCCTGGCACCGGCGGCTCAGGACGTCCTCTCCGACCACCGTGACCCGGAGCACCGAGCCCCGTTGCGCCTCCGGCGGCAGCGCCGGATAGGAGTCGACGGGGCTCCCCTGAACACGCACCCGCCGGTCGATGGGACGGGACCGCTCGTGACCAACAGGCATGATGCCTCCCCTTCTTCGGGCGCCGCGGACGCCACGAACGTCACGCGCATGTCATCGCGGACTGATGCTCGTGACGCTTCCGGCGCTCCTGACCAAGAACTTGCCATGCGCTTTGCAAAGTAGCAGACTTTGCAAAGTGACCGAAGAAGACCTCAACACCCCGCCCGACCACACCCGTTCCGGCGACGGACTGCGCGAGCACGAGGTCCGCACCGCCCTGCTGAACCTGCTCGCGGACGTCGGCACCGTCACCGCGACCGAAGCCGCCGCCCGACTCGGCTACAGCTCCGGGCTCTGCTCCTTTCACCTGCGCCAGCTCGCACGCCATGGGCACGTCGAAGAGGCTCCCCACAGCGGAGGCCGGGCACGGCCCTGGCGGCTGCGGCAGCACAGCCCCGACACCGGTGCGCCCACGGACGAATTCAGCGACCTGGCCCGGGGGTTGGAGGACGAGAGCTGGAATCGATGGCTCGCCCAACGTGACCAGGCTCCGCCCGACTGGCGCCACGACGAGGCCTTCAGCGCCGTCGCCTATCTGACACCCGACGAAATGAGCCGGGTCGCGGACGTCATCCGACGGGCGCTCGCCCCCTACCAGGACCGCGAACAACGCCCCCTGGCCCGGCCCAACGGCGCCCACCCCGTCGCCCTCATCACCCGGCTGTTCCCCCTGCTCCCCCATCCGACGGGCGAGACGAAGAACGACTGACGGGCCGAAGCCCGGACGGCAGTCGATGGTCACGGGGACGCCAATGGGATTCAGCTTTGGGCAGCGGCGCGGCGGGCAACTCCCCGTCGAACCGACCAGTTTCGTCGGACGTACTGCGGAACTCGCCCTGGTGCACGGAACGGCAGCGGGATCGGCGAACTCACCCCGCGCGAGCGGGAGGTCGCTGCACTCGTGGCACAGGGTGTTTCGAACCGCGACGTCACCTCGCGTACGGAGATCGCGGCGGCGCTGCATACGCGACGACGCCCCCTCACCCCGTACCGCTGTCGCGCCACGGACACGCATGTGCCGCCACTCCCCCTCGGCGGCGCGGGAGGGGCGGCTGCCCTCGTAGACGGGGCAGCCGCATCATGTCTACGGAGCGGCCGGGGCGCGGCGGGGACGCGGCACGAGTTCGCCGCCGCAGTTGGGGCACGAGTTCTGCATGGCGTCGCTGCAGGGCACGCAGAACGTGCAAACGTGCACTCGTACGAGCAGATGCGGGCGGGCGCATCCTGCGGCAGCGCCGCGTCGGCACATCGTTCGCAGCGGTCGCGCATTTCCAAAGCCATGGCTCTCCTGGCGAGTTCGGGGTTCCGTCGCCCGGTGAGCATACGGATGCGTCCCCGCCGTACGTATACGAGTACCCGCTCAGGACGGGCCGTCGTCCAGGGCTTCGGCGATGAGGAGGGCTACGTCGTCGCGGCTGTCGGCGGCGGGGAGCGTGGCGAGGAGGTGGTCGCAGGTGACCTCCAGGGGCAGTTGAGGACCCGAGAGGAGGCGCAGGACCGCGTTCATGCGCGTGTCGAGGGATTCGGTGCGGGTTTCCACCAGGCCGTCGGTGTACAGCACCAGGCGGGTGCCGGGCGGCAGGTCGATGCGGGTGGTGGTGAAGTCCACGCCCTCGGCGGCGCCCAGCGGGGCGCCGGTGGGCAGGTCAAGGAGGGCGGGCGGGCTTCCCGCGTGGTGGACGGCGGGCGGCAGGTGGCCGGCCAGGGCGATGCGGCACTGCTGGGCGCGGGGTTCACAGAGGGCGTAGACGCAGGTGGCGATCGTCTCGTCGAGTTCGCGGGTGAGCAGGTCAAGGTGGTGCAGGATCTCGGCGGGGTCGAGGCCGAGGCGGGCCAAAGTGCGGGTGGCGGTGCGGAGTTGGCCCATCGTCGCTGCGGCGTTGAGGCCGGATCCCATGACATCACCCACGACCAGGGCCGTGGCATCTCCGGCGAGGGGAATGACGTCGAACCAGTCGCCGCCCGCATGTCCTGCGGATCCGGCGGGCCGGTAGCGGCAGGCCACGCGGAGACCCGGCGGGTCGGGCGGGGTCTCGGGCAGCAGGTGACGCTGCAGGGTGGTGACGGCCTGGAGCTGGGTGCGGTACAGGCGGGCGTTGTCGATGCAGACGGCCGCGCGGGCGGCGAGTTCCTCGGCGAGCAGGATGTCGTCGGCGTTGAAGGGCAGCGGGTTGCGGGCGCGTTTGAGGTCGAGGGCGCCGAGGACTTCGCCGCGGGCGATGAGCGGCACGGCCAGGTAGGAGTGGACGCCGGAGCGGGCAAGGACCGCGGCGGCCTCGTCGTCGCGGGCGATGTGCCGCAGGTGGTCGGGGCGGACGTGGGCGACGTGGACGGTGCGTCCGGTGGTGACGCACCGGGTGACAAGGCGGTCGGACTCATAACGGGTGATCTCGCCCGGCGGGTCGGCGGCGTCGGCGGCGCGGGTGGCGTAGGCGGCCTTGACGGCCAGGGCACGGAAGACGGCGGGCTCGGAGGTGACGGTGCGGTGCGGGGGTTGTGCGGCCAGGGCCGAGTCAAGGACGTCGACGGCGGCGATGTCCGCGAGGTCGGGGACCACGGTGTCGGCGAGTTCGCGGGCGGTCTGGTCCAGGTCGAGCGTGGTGCCTATGCGCGCCGATGCCTGCGCGATCACGGCCAGGCGCTTGCGGGCCTGTGTGCTGTGCAGATCCGCGCGGTACTGCTCGGTGACGTCGATGACCGTCATGGTGACGCCGACGACCTGGCCGACGGAGTCCTCGAGGCGGAAGTACGACACCCGCCACGCCCGACGCCCCTCCACACCCACGTGCGCACGCTCGGTGACGGAGCGGTCGAGCAGCGGAGTGCCGCTGTCCAGGACCTGACGCAGCGCGGCCTCGATGGTCCCGGGATCACCGAAAGGCAGTTCCTCGACGGCGCTGCGGCCCAGGCACCACTGGGCGGGCCGGCCGATGATCCTCTCGAGCGCCGGGTTGACCAGCACGTATCGCAGATCGGTGTCCACCACCGCCACCCCGGTCGGTGACTGCGTCACCAGCTTCCCGGACAGCGCCAGGTGCCGCTCGACCCCGCGTACGACGGATTCTTCGGCGGCGATTCCCAGCGCGTACCCGAAGCCGTCCTGATCGAGCAGCCGCATGTTGCGGAACTCCACGAGGCGCGAGGTCCCGTCCCGGTGGTGGACGGGAAAGACCCCCGCCCAGCTCCCGCCTTCGGTCATGACCTTGGCGAACAGGTCAAGAGCGACCTCGGCGTGCTCCTCGGCGACCAGGAGTGTGGCCGCGTACTGGCCCAGCGCCTCCTCGGCGGTCCAGCCGAACAGCTTCTCGGCCTGCGGGCTCCACAGGGTGATCCGCCCCTTGGCGTCGAGCACCACGGCGGCCACGCCCAGCATGTCGAGGAGGCCGCCCGGCGCTGACGGGGTGAGCGGCTCGGGCCAGGGCCTGGCTTTGAAGGCGTCAGACGCGTTCATGGCAGGTTCTCCCTTCCCCGTGCCCGGCCGCGGACGGGCTCCGACGCCTTGGCCCCACCCCGGCGGGCGGAGCTTCGGGCAGATCGGACCGCTTCCATCGTCCACCCGATCGGCTCGGCGGGCCCATTCGGTGCATCGATCACTCGGCTCGACCCCGCAGTGCACTCATGCCCCGACTCGGGTGAAGGCATCCCCATGGCACTCGGTGCCGCGCGGCGTCCGGGCGCGGCGGAGTCCGGCAGCTCGAAGGTGATGAACCCGCGGGCGGTGTCACCGGGCGAGATCGAGACGGACCCGGGGAAGGAGGGACCGGCGCTGGTCTTGGCGGACAGGGCGGAGTCGAAGTGCCGACCGTCGGCGTCGACGTCGAAGTGCTGACCGTCGGCGTCGACAAGGACGGCTCCGTTGCCCGGGCTGTCCTTGTACCGAGCCTCGCCCGTGTTCTTCAGCTGGAACTGGACGGCGACATAGCGGTTGCCGGGCTCAGGGGCGAAGATCTGGTTCGTGGTGCGCGCCGGGTCGACGACCTTCAGGACGGTGACGTCGAGCCGCTCACCACGGGTGTTCCCCTCCAAGGACAGCGTCGCGCCGATGCCGGGCTCCGGCGGGGAAGGAGCCGCCTCTGGTCGGCGATCCGTGAAGGCGGCGGGAGCCGCCGCGACTGCCGGGGCAGCGGCCAGCCGGACGCTCACACCACCGGCCGCGATGAAAGCGCACACCCCCAGCAGGTTCGCCAACCGCCCGGCACATGCGGCGCCCGTTCCGGGGCGGCCCAGTCGAGTACTCCGGAGCCCACCGGCCCTGCACAAGCCGGAATACGCGGCCCCCGACGGTAAGTTGGGGCCGACATGACAGAGACACCTTTCGACCCGCACGCACTGCTCGCCCAGAGCAACCTCGGCGTGCTCGCGACGATCAAATCCGACGGCCGCCCCCAGCTCTCCCCGATCATGCCGTCGTACGACCGCGCCGCCGGCGTCATCCGCGTGTCGACGACACAGCACACCGCCAAGATCGCCAACCTGCGCCGGGATCCCCGCGCCGCACTGGAAGTGACAAGTCCGGACGGCCGGGCGTGGGCCACCGCCGAGGGCACGGTCACCCTCACCGGACCGGGCACCGACCCCGATGGTCCGGAGGTCCAGGCGCTGGTGGACTACTACCGCAGCGCCGCCGGCGAGCACCCGGACTGGGACGAGTACCGCGCCGTCATGGTCTCCGACCGCAGAGTGCTGATCACGATGACCGTCGAGAACGTGTACGGCGCCAGCATCCGCTGACAACGGGCTGCCCCATGGACACGTACGGAGCGGCTGACCGTACAGCCGCTCCGTCATCCAACTCCGCGTCACCGTTACAACGTTCGGGTGGCTCGGCGGCACGGCTGCAACCGGACCGCTGCCCCACTGCCTCCTCATCGGCACACGCACCGCCCGCCCGACGTGAGGAAGCCACCATGACCGCACCCACCACTGACGCGATCCTGCCGACCGTGAACTGGGACGCCGAGGCCGACTTCCTGCTGCCTCCGCCCGACCCGACGCAGCGCCTGGACACGGCGGCACACCCCCAGCACGTCCTCACCGCCCGCGACCGGCACCGGCTGAACCTCCACGCCACACTCACCGCGGCCGGGATCCCTCCGCACCCCGATGACACCAAGGCCATCGACGCGCTCAGCACCCTCGACGACACGGTCGCCCTCGCGGTCCGCCGCTGGCTCACCTCCGGGTCATCGGCCCTGCTCACCTGAGCGGCGAGAACGGCCGCACGCCCGGCCTACGCAGTGGTCGCCCTGTCAGGCGGAAGCGCGCAGAGCGAGGATCAGCAGGTCGCACGGGCGCAGGCCGTCGACAGCAAGGGAGGGCCCGGGCACACCCTGTTGCTGGCACTGGCGCTGGCGCTGCCCTGTGTGAAGGTGACGTACACGGTGGGCGGCGGGGCGAACGCACGCGGTGTCTTCGTCGGCATGGAGCCCGCCAACTGGCCCGACGTGGTGCTCGGGATGCTCCTCACCGAGCCGGCGCTCGGCGCGGTGTTCGGGATCGTCGCTTCGCGGGTCGTGTTCGCGCTGTTCGCGGCGCGCGGCGCCGTGCCCAAGGGGCACAGCTTGGCCGACACCGCGCGACGGATCGCGTTGACGGTCGTCAACCCGTTCCTGCTTCTACGGGCCTTGGTGGGGCCTGGCCACCGGCCTGATCGCGTTCGCGCTGCGCGGGGTGGCGGGTGCCGAGCAGTGGATCGCCGCCGCACTCACCGCCGCCGTCCTGCCGCTGCTCGCGTTCAATGTCGCGCTCGACGGCAAGGCGTGGACCTCGGTGCTCGAATGCCAAGTGCAGAACGGCACGGAGACTTCGACGCAGCGCCTGATCGAACTGGGCCGCAAGGGCAACGCCGTGTCGGCCGGCGCAGAATGGTCGGCGCCAGGGCCAGAGCCAGCGGAAACGGGAGAGTCACCGAGTGCGTGTGCTGTTGTCTACGTTTGGGTCGCGCGGGGATGTCGAACCGCTGGTGGGACTCGCGGTGCGGTTGCGGGCGCTCGGCGCGGAGGTACGGGTGTGTGCGCCGCCGGACGAGGATTTCGCGCAGCGGCTTGCCGGTGTCGGTGTGCCGCTGGTGCCGGTCGGCCAGTCGGCGCGCGCGATGACGAAGGCGGCGCCTCGCCCGTCGTCGCTGCCCGAGCGCGCGGCCGCGGTCATCGCCAGCCAGTTCGACGTGGTCACCTCGGCGGTCGAGGGGTGTGATGTGTTGTTGGCGACCGGCATGATGCCCGCGGCCGCCGGTGCGCTGTCGGTGGCCGAGAAGCTGGACATCCCGTCCGTGTCCGTGACCTTCCAGCAGGTCACCCTGCCGTCGCCGTACCACGCGCCGCTGGCGTATCCGGGCCGGCCGTTCCCGCCGGACGTGACCGACAACCGGGCGCTGTGGGAGCTGGACGCCCAGAGCATCGACGTGCTTTTCGGCGAGGCGCTCAACACCAATCGGGCGTCGTTCGGCCTGCCGCCGGTGGCCGACGTCCGCGACTACGTCATCGGCGACCGGCCGTGGCTGGCGACGGACCCGGTCCTGGATCCGTGGCAGGAGCCTGCCGACCTCGACGTCGTGCAGACCGGCGCGTGGATCCTGCCGGACGAACGCCCGCTCCCGGACGATCTGGTGGAGTTTCTGGACGCCGGCGAGCCACCGGTGTACGCGGGCTTCGGCAGCATGCCTCTGGGCGCCTCGAAGGATGCCGCCCAGGTGGTCATCGAAGCGATCCGGGCGCAGGGCCGCCGTGCGGTCGTGTCCCGCGGCTGGGCCGACCTGGACCTGATCGACGACGGGGACGACTGCTTCGCCGTCGGCGAGGCCAATCATCAGGCGCTGTTCGGCCGGGTGGCCGCCGTGGTGCACCACGGCGGCGCGGGCACGACGACGACGGCCGCCCGGGTCGGCGCGCCTCAGGTGGTGGTGCCCCAGTTGGCGGACCAGCCGTACTGGGCCGGCCGGGTGGCCGCATTGGGCATCGGCGCGGCGCACGACGGTCCGACGCCGACCTTCGCGTCCCTGTCAGCCGCGCTCAAGACGGCCCTGGCCCCCGAGGTCCGTGCACGCGCGGCGACCGTGGCCGGCACGATCCGAACGGACGGGATGGCTGTGGCCGCGAGGCTGCTTCTCGACGCGGCCGCCTGAGAAGAATCGGACACTCTCACCCTGAACCGGAGGTTGAGGGTTCACTCGATGAGCCCCCTTTGCCGGCCGGTCCCGACCGCCGCGATGAGTTTGCGCGGCCCGGGCAGTCTCAATCCCCGGGCAGTCTCCATCACCGTCAACCAACACAGGAGGAAGCACGTGCCACAGCTGTTGAGGGTCCAGAACTTCAACGTCTCGAGCGACGGGTTCGGTGCCGGCGAGGGCCAGAGCCTCGAGCGGCCGTTCGGGCATGCCGATCCGGGGAAGATCTTCGCCTGGGCCGGAGCCACGGCGAGCTGGCCCATGCGCACCGACCCCGGAGGCAGCCGCGGCCTCGACGACTACCTCACCCGGGACTACGACCGCAACATCGGTGCCGAGATCATGGGCCGCAACAAGTTCGGGCCCCAGCGCGGGCCCTGGGAGAACTACGACTGGCGCGGCTGGTGGGGTGACGAACCCCCCTTCCACACCCCGGTGTTCGTCATGACCCACCACACACGCCCCTCCTTCACGCTGTCCGACACCACGTTCCACTTCGTCGACGACGACCCGGCCACGGTCCTCGAAAGGGCGCGTGAGGCAGCGCAGGGCAAGGACGTGCGACTCGGCGGCGGGGCCACCACCATCCGGGAGTTCCTCGACGCCGACCTCGTGGACACCCTGCACGTGGCGGTCTCGCCGACGGAACTCGGAGCCGGGGCGCGGCTCTGGGAGTCCCCCGACGAGCTACTCGACCGGTTCCACTGCGACGTCGTGCCGAGCCCGAGCGGCGTGACGCACCACCTGTTCTGGCGAAAGTGACGTCACGGCGTGCCCGGTGAAGTCAGCGCCCTGCCCGGTGAAGTCAGCGCGGGGACTGCGGGTGTTTCGGCTGGGCGATCGCGAGGGTGCGCGGAGCGCTAGGGCCTGTCCGATGGGTCCTGCCGGGGTCGCGACCCCTGGCACGCACTCCCCCAAGCTCTCGGCTTCGCTCGAGCAGGGAGGTGCCCCCTCCCGCGTTGACGTCGGTTGCCAACGCTCCGCGTTGTCGCCCTCCTCCGCCTTGCAGCTGCACGCACCAGGGCCCGCTCGGCCCTGCTGAATCGGCACCCGGCGCAAAGACCGGCCTGACCCATCGGACAGGCCCTAGCCCAGCCACACTCCGTCGCGCATGATGACCCTGCCGCGCAGTTCGGGCTCACACCGCCACGCGCGCACGGTCTTCGGAACCACGTGCACGTACAGGAAGGTGGCTTCCTCCGCGCGAGGGTCCCACCCGAACTTGTCGACGAACGCGTCCGCCGCGTCCGTCGGCACGTTCCGGTCCAGGAAGCTCTCCGCCTCGCCCTGCAGCAGCACCACATCGACGGTGTCGGGGAGCGACAGGCGGACGCGGGACTCCTTGCGTACGTTGCGTGCGGTCACGGATGTCTCGCCGGTGCACATCCATATGCCTTGTCCGTCCCACCAGAACCACAGGGGTACTTGGTGCGGGCCGTGCTCGGGGTGGGACGTCGCCACCCAGATGTCCCGCTCCGACTCGAGCCGTGCCAGGGTGTCGCGCCTGCGTTCCGCCACGTTGCGGTGAGTGGTTTCCGTGGTCTGCATGGATGGTGACCCTATGCGGCGGCCGCGTCGCACGCATGGGGCGGGGGTCCTACGCCTGGCGACCTACCTGCTGCTCAGCCCATCGTCCCGGCGGTGGGGCAACTCGGCTGCAGGGGGAAGCTGCGGGCCGCTACTCGTTGTCCGGCTCGGGGTCCCAGTCCAGGAGCCGTACCTTCGCCACTGTGCGGACATGCCTGCGCATCGCCGCCGCCGCCTTCTTGGGCTGCCGGGCCTCGATCGCCTCTAGGATCGCGAGGTGCTGGGCGTGCGACCGCGGGGGGCGGCCGGGCTGACGCAGGGACTCGTTGCGGCTCTCGGCGATCTGGTCGGTGATGGAGCGCATGAACTCGGCGAGGATGCTGCTGTGCGCCGCCGCGGTGACCGCCGCGTGGAAGAGGCGGTCACCCTCCACGCCGTGCGCGCCGTCCTCGATCTCGGTGGCCATCCGGGCCAGGGCCGAGCGGATGGCCGCCAGGTCCTCGTCGGTGCGGCGCTCGGCGGCCAGTTCGGCGAGCTTGGTCTCCAGGGCCTCGCGCGCGTCCAATACGTCGGGGAGCCGCCGTCGGCGTTCCACGAGTTGCTCGACGGGTTCGACGTCGAGGGTGTCGCGGACCAGGTAGGTGCCGCCGCCGTGCCGGGCCTCCACCAGGCCCTGGACCTCCAGTACGACGATGGCCTGCTTCACGGAGGCGCGGCTGACGCCGAGCCGGGCCGCCAGGTCGCGCTCGGGTGGGAGGCGGTCGCCCGCTCCCAGGCCGCCCTTGGCGACGTAGTCGCGAAGGCTGTCGAGGACCTGCTCGTACAGGCGCGGCTTGGCCGCCACCGGGCGCAGCGCGTCGGTCATGCCCGTCCCCCTTGCCCGCTCTTGCGCGGTGTTGGTCCCCTGCGGCGGCAGCGTAACACCGGGGGCAGCTGGCTCACCGGGTCTGTGGATAAGTGGCCGAGTGGATAAGTGGCTGAGCCAATTCATGTCGCGCCTCTTGACGGTCTCGACGCGCAACACCCAATGTGGTTCAGCCACTTGACCACTGCGCCACTTGACCACTGCACCACTTGACCACTGCACCGCTTGACCACTCGGCCACTCGGCCGCTCAGCCGCTCAACCACTTACTGGCCTGGGGACCCAAGGACGGGAGCCCGCATGTCCGCCGAATTGATATCGATCCTCGTGCTCGTCGTGGTGTTCGTGATCGCCACCACCCGCTCCATCAACATGGGCGCCCTCGCCTTCGCCGCCGCGTTCGGCGTCGGCGAACTCGTCGCGGACCTCGACGCCGACAAGATCTTCGCCGGTTTCCCCGGTGACCTCTTCGTCGTACTCGTCGGCGTGACATATCTGTTCGCGATCGCACGGTCCAACGGCACCACCGACTGGCTGGTGCACGCCTCGATCCGGCTCGTGCGCGGGCGGGTGGTGCTGATCCCGTGGGTGATGTTCGTGCTGACCGGTGCGCTCACGGCGATCGGCGCGGTCAGCCCGGCCGCCGTCGCCATCGTGGCGCCGATCGCCCTGAGCTTCGCCGCGCGGTACGCGATCAGCCCGCTGCTGATGGGGGCAATGGTGGTGCACGGTGCACAGGGCGGTGGCTTCTCCCCGATCAGCATCTACGGGACGATCGTCAACGGCATCGTCGAGCGCGAGAACCTCCCCGGCAACGAGATCACCCTGTTCCTCGCCTCACTCGTCGTCAACCTCGTGATCGCCGCTGTGGTGTTCGTGCTGTTCGGAGGGCTGAAGCTGCGGAAGGTCGATGCGCTCGCGGAGGGCGGCCCCGACGACGCCGACAAGGCGGCCGAAGCGGCAGCCCGTCTCACCCCCGCCCGCATCGCCACCCTCGCCGCCCTCGTGGCCTTGGTGGTCGCCGTACTCGCCTTCGATCTGGACGCCGGGCTGACCTCCATCACCCTCGCCGTCCTCCTCGCCGCCTGCTGGCCCGAGGACAGCCGCAACGCCGTCAGCCAGATCGCCTGGTCGACGGTCCTGCTGATCTGCGGAGTGCTGACGTACGTCGGCGTCCTGGACCAGATGGGCACGATCGACTGGGCGGGCGAGGGCGTCAGCGACATCGGCGTCCCGCTGCTGTCCGCCGTGCTGCTTTGCTACATCGGCGCGCTGGTCTCCGCGTTCGCCTCTTCCGTCGGCATCATGGGGGCGCTGATTCCGCTGGCGGTCCCCTTCCTGGCGCAGGGCGAGATCGGGGCGGTCGGCATGGTGGCTGCGCTCGCGGTGTCGGCGACGGTGGTGGATGTGAGCCCGTTCTCGACCAACGGCGCGCTGGTGCTGGCCGCGGCACCGGGTGTCGACCGGGAGCGTTTCTTCCGGCAGCTGATGGTGTACGGAGGAATCGTGGTGGCCGTGGTGCCCGCTGTGGTGTGGCTCGCGCTGGTGGTGCCCGACTGGGGATGACGCGGCGACGCGGCCGCGCCATCCGGACCGACACACAGCTGACCAGCAGCTTATGACCAGCAGCTTATGACCAACGGCTTATGACCAACGGCCTTACGGACGGCTGACGAACGACATAAGGAGTACGACGCGTGTCCCCTCTCTTCCCGGCCTTGACGGCGGCGCTGGCGGAACCGGACGGCGCCGACGCGCACCGGCCCGCCCTGCGCTTCGGCGACCGTTCCCTGACCTACGGCGAGCTCGCGGCCACGGCGGCACCGCTCGCCGCGCGCGTCGCGGGCGCGGGCCGGGTCGCCGTGTGGGCGACCCCCACCCTGGAGACCGCGGTCGCCGTGGTCGCCGCGCTGCTTGCGGGCGTCCCCGCCGTGCCGCTCAACCCGAAGTCGGGCGAGAGCGAGCTGGGGCACATCGTGAGCGACAGTGCGCCGACACTGGTCCTCGCGGCCGAGGGCGACCAACTGCCCTCCCCGCTGGATGCGTTGGAGCGCGTAGACGTCGAGGTCGACGTGCGCGCCACGGGAAGTACGGGGCACCCAGTCCCCTCCCCCACCGGCCTCGCGGAACGCGGCGCCGAGGACTCCGCCCTGGTCGTCTACACCTCCGGCACCACAGGACCGCCGAAGGGCGCCGTCATCCCGCGGCGGGCCGTCGCCGCCACACTGGACGCCCTCGCGGACGCCTGGCAGTGGACCGGCGACGACGTACTCGTCCACGCGCTTCCCCTCTTCCATGTGCACGGTCTGATCCTGGGCATCCTCGGACCGTTGCGTCGCGGTGGATCCGTACGGCATCTCGGCAGGTTCGAAACGGCAGGCGTGGCACAGGAGTTGAGCGAGGGCGCCACGATGCTGTTCGGGGTGCCGACGATGTACCACCGGATCGCGGAGGCGCTGCCCGACGACCCCGCGCTGGCCAAGGCGCTTGCGCGGGCGCGGCTGCTCGTGTCGGGGTCGGCGGCGCTGCCCGTGCACGACCACGAGCGGATCGCGGCGGCGACGGGGCGGCGCGTCATCGAGCGGTACGGGATGACCGAGACGCTGATGAACACGAGCGTGCGCGCGGACGGCGAGCCGCGCGCGGGCACGGTCGGGGTGCCGCTGCCGGGTGTCGAACTGCGCCTGACGGAGGAGGACGGGGTGACGGCCGTCTCGGCCCGGGACGGCGAGACCGTGGGCGAGATCCAGGTGCGCGGATCCAACCTCTTCACCGAGTACCTCAACCGCCCCGACGCGACGGCGGCGGCGTTCACCGAGGACGGCTGGTTCCGCACCGGCGACATGGCGGTGCGCGATCCCGACGGTTACGTACGCATCGTCGGCCGCAAGGCCACCGACCTCATCAAGAGCGGCGGCTACAAGATCGGGGCGGGCGAGATCGAGAACGCGCTCCTGGAGCACCCCGGTGTGCGGGAGGCCGCGGTCACCGGTGAGCCGGACGCCGACCTCGGCGAGCGGATCGTGGCGTGGATCGTGCCCGCCGATCCCCAATCCCCGCCGCCCGCCGAGGAGTTGGCCGACCACGTGGCGCGCAGCCTGGCCCCTCACAAGCGGCCCCGCGTCGTGCACTACCTCGACACCCTGCCCCGCAACGACATGGGCAAGATCATGAAGCGGGCGCTGGCCCATGACTGACGACCGGCAATCTGTGGCCGCCGACGGGCGACAGCCGACCGAGGACGCGCGCCCCGCAGCCGGCGTCCGGCGGCTCACGGCGCGCGAGGCCATCGGCCTCGTCACGGACGACTTCACCGAACTGCCCGCCCCAGCAGGCGAGTACAGGACGGACGGCCCTCTGTCCTGGCAGGGCTATGACGCCTCGCGTGTGCGCGCCGCCGACCGCACCGGCGAGGCGGAGTCGGTCGTCTGCGGCACGGCGACCGTCGGCGGGGTCACCGCCGTGCTGATCTCCTTCGAGTTCGGCTTCCTGGGCGGGTCGCTGGGTGAGCGCACGGGTGATCGCCTGGAGGCGGCGTACACGTACGCCCGTGAGGCCCGCGTCCCGCTCGTCTCGCTCGTCGCGACGGGCGGCAGCCGCGTCCAGGAGGGCATGCGCGCACTGGTCCAACTCCAGCGCGTGGCAGGGCAGTCCGCGCGCACCAGGCAGGCCGGACTGCCCCAGATCGCCGTCCTCCTTGACCCGACCACGGGAGGCGGCTGGGCCACCCTGGGCGCGGGCGCCGACGTGATCCTGGCGCTGCCGGGCGCCGAGGTGGGTTTCGCCGGTTCACGCGTACGGCCGCCCGACGCGGACCCGGCCGCCTACACGGCGGAGGCCCAGTTGGCGGCGGGCGCGATCGACGCGGTAGTTCCCCCGCAGGAGCTTCCGCGGGTGCTCGGACGCTGGCTGCACCTGCTCAGCCACCCGTCGACCGAGCCCGCCCCGCCTCCCGCCGCCCTGGCCGTCACCGACCTCCCGGCCACCGGCTGGGACGCCGTACGCAACGCCAGATCCCCCCAACGCCCGCGCGCCACCGCCTACTTGGACACCTACCTCACGCACCGCACACCGATCAGTGGTGACCGCTGCGGCGGCACCGACGAGGGCATGCTGTGCGGATTCGGGAAGCGCACGGACGCCACCGGCCGTACGCACACGGTCGCCTACGCGGCCCAGACCGGCACGCCCACCCGCCCCGCCGGCTACCGCACCGCCGCACGGCTGATCCGCCTCGCGGACCGACTGCGCATCCCCGTACTGACGCTGGTGGACACCCCGGGAGCCGCCAACGACGCGGAGGCGGAAGGCCAGGGCGCGGGCGCGGCGATCGCGGAAGTGTTCGGCGCCGTGGCCGCCGCCGACACCCCGATCACGACCCTTCTGATCGGCGAGGGCGGCTCGGGCGGCGCACTGGCACTCGCCGCCCCGGCCAACACCTGGGCAACGCCGGACAGTTACTTCTCGGTCATCGCCCCGGAGGCAGCGGCCGCCATCCTCAAACGGCCAAAGGAAGAGGTACGCGCCACGGCAGACCAACTCCACATCCGCCCACAGGACTTGGTGGACCTCGACGTCGTACGCGGCATCGTGGACACGAAAGACCCGTCCTAGACCGTCAGCAGAGGGGCCACCCCACGCCGGAGACCGCCCGCCCGTCGAAAATCCACTCGGCGGTCTCCGTCAACGGCCGATACCGTGCGGCCACCGATCAAGGGAGTGAGCCGGTGCGCCCCATGCTGCTGATCGACGTCGACGGACCGCTGAATCCCTACGCCGCAAAGCCACACCGCCGCCCCGGGGGCCACCGGACACACCGCCTGCTGACGCCCCGGTGGGAGGCCGCCGAACGGCACCGACTGGATCAGTGAGGGCTGCCCGACAAGCGGGTGAAACCACTGCGGGTGTGGCTCAACCCCGACCGCGGGCCGGCGCTGGCCGCCCTCCCCTTCGATCTGGTCTGGGCGGCGCATGGGCCAAGGGTCGTGCGTTCGCCTGGGTCGACGACGAGATCACCGTTGCCGACCGTGCATGGGTGAAGGCCCACCATGACGGCCCCGCCCTGCTTCATCGCGTCGACCCCCGAATCGGCCTGACCCCCGACGACTTCGCCTTCCTGACGCAATGGGAAAAATCAGTGGCGAGCCCAGGACCCCACCCCCGAGCATGCAACCCATGAGCGACCAACCCGCACGCTGGACCCAGGCCACCGTCTACCCCGACATGTGGGCCGACCCCGACGACGACCCCCGCGACAGCGAAGGAGTCAGTCCGGACGGTGAGCTTGCGACGCTGCAGGACTTTCTGAAGAACTACCGCATCACGCTGCGGATGAAGTGCGAAGGCCTGGACGCGGAGCAGATGGCGCGTCGGTCGGTTCCGCCGTCGACGATGTCGTTGCTCGGCCTCATCCGGCACATCGTCGAGGTGGAGCGGGACTGGCGCAACTGGATCACCGACGGTGATCCGGTGCCGAAGCTGTACGGCAAGCGTGACGCGGACTTCGACGGAGCCGTCGCCGAGCAGGCCGAGGTCGACGCCGCGTACGCCGATCTGGAGCGCGAGCAGGCCGCGACCGACGCCGCGCTGGCCGCCCACCCGGATCTGGGCGAGCGGGTGGGCAAGGACGGGATCGCGATTCGTGAGCTGTTGGTGCACAGGATCGAGGAGTACGCGCGTCACTGCGGGCACGCCGACCTGTTGCGCGAGTGCGTCGACGGCAGGGTGGGCCAGTAGCAGCAATTCGGTTCCGGTGGTGCCGAGCAGGCGCTCGGGCAGCCTACTGATACGGAAGTACGAGGTGGGAGGGGTCGTCCTCGCGTCGGATCTCCCTTGGGCCCCGGGCGTACTGGTTGCAGAATTCCACCGGTTCCTCGAAGGTGATCGCCGTCAGCGGATCGGCGGCTCCCGGCATCGGGATCGCGGGGGCGATGACGTAGTCGTGGCGCGTGACCTCGTCCCGCCGCTCGACCGGCTCCGTCGTGGAGAAGGACAGCGGTCCGGGGCCGTCGCTGATGGTTCCCTGCACACTCCACCTCGTGTGCAGCTCGACGACGCCCGGCCTTGGGCACCGCCACGTCAGGCGCGTGACGCAGAGGGCGTCGGCGTTGAACCAGGCGCTCCATCCCCGGCCGTCGCCGAGAAGTCCCAGTTCAGAGGCCTCCATGACCCCGTAGGAGAAGGGGAGGCTGCTCCAGTGGCCCATCAGCGGGCGATCCAGTTCCATGCGTAGATCTTCGCGCAGCCGGACACCTCAGGTACCTGGTTGGTACCTTGGTGGTATGCCATCGCTGAACGTGTCCTTCACGGACAAGGAGTTCGAGGGAGTCCGCGCGGCCGCGGCGGCCGCGGGCAAGAGTCTCAAGCAGTACGTGCACGACCTCGGTGTCCGTGAAGCGGAGCGCAAGCAGTTCATCGTCGGCGCCTCCGAATGGGCCGAGAAACTGCGGTCCGAGTTCGACGAGGACCGCCCCCAGGAAATTCCGCCCTCCGAGCGCGATGAGGGGTCCACGGCCGCCTGATGGTTCTGTACATAGACGTCGCCTGGCTCTTGGACGTCCAGGAGTTCGCCGTCGCGCCCGAGGACATGACCGTGTCGGACTACTCCACGCTGGTTGCCGCGGTGGCCCGGCACAAGACGAAGCTGCCGACCCTCGAATCCGCCGACCCGGACGCCGCCTGGCGCGCCGCCGCACTGCTGCACACCATCGTGCGCCTTGAGCCGCTGCCCTACCGCAACAGTCTGTACGCCGCCTTCGTGGCGGCCCAGTACATGGACCAGTCCGGCGAGGGCATCGACCCGCCCTACGGTGCGCTCTCCGATCTCGTACGCAAGATCCGCGAGAGCCGCATCAGCGTCTACGCCGTCGCCGACCAGATCAGGTCCTGGAAGGTCTGACCTCCTGGTCCGCCGCCACGACCAGCTGCTGGTCGGGGTCGGTGCTCGCGGTCAGCATGTCCCAGTCCAGGGTCAGCTCGCCGACCAGGGGGTGGCGGAGCTTCTTCGTGCCCACGCTCAGGGTGCCGGCCGCGGCCTCGGCACCGACATCGCGCGTCAGGCGCTGGACGCCGGTCACCGGGTCGTGGCCACCGGCCGCAAGCCCGACCAGGTCCTCGACGCGCTCGGCGGCGACCACGACAACCTGCTCGTCGCCGCGCTCGACATCACTGACCTCGACCAGGCCCGCCACGTCGCGCAGCAGGCCGTGGAGGCGTTCGGCCGGATCGACGTCCTGGTCAACAACGCCGCGAACTTCCACGCGGGCTGCTTCGAGGAATCTCCGACGCCCAGATGCGCCGGCAGATCGAGACGAGCCTGTTCGGCCCGATGAACGTCACCCGCGCCATCCTGCCCGTCATGCGCGCCCAGCGCGACGGCCATGTCATCACCCTGTCCTCCATCGCCGGGCTCGTGGGCCAGGAATTCTGCGTCGCGTACGCCGCCGCGAAGTTCGGCCTCGAAGGCTGGATGGAGTCCCTGCGCTTCGACGTCGAGCCGTTCGGAGTCCGCACGACGATCGTGGAACCGGGCTACTTCCGCACCGAGCTGCTGGTGGACGCTTCCACCACGTGGGCGGAACTGTCCATCGACTACGCCGAGCGCACCGCCGCCACCAAGGCCGCCTGGCAGTCCATGAACGGGCAGCAGGTCGGCGACCCGCCGAGCTCGCCGACGCCCTGCTGAAGGTCGCCGCCTTGGAGCAGCCGCCGCTGCCGCACCCTGGGCGCGGACCTCGCCCACGCCGACGCGCCCTGTCCCTAGAGCCCGCCAAGACCCCAACACCCCAACCACAAGGAACACCCCGTGGAACTTTTCAAGCAGCAGCCGACCGTGAAGGCTCCGGCGGACTGGTTCACCGACGACGTCTGGTTCGACGTCATCTGCGCTGGGCAAGAGCCCTCGCGCATGCGCACGAACATGGTGCGCTTCTCCTCCGGCGCCACGCCCGACCGCTTCATGCAGCACCTGGCCCTGTGGGAGGGCACCGGCGACGACCGCCCGGAGACCACGTGGCTGGAGGAAGCCCGCGAAGCTCCGTCCCGGCGCCCGGTCCCGGCGTCAGCGTCAGCGGCGGGCGTTGAGCCGGGCGGCCTGCCGGGTCAGGTGGTCGCGCTCGGCGAGGTTGGGGGCCTTGTGGGCCGCCTCGGCGTACAGCCGTGCCGCCGTCGCGAGGTCGCCGTCGCGCTCGTGGAAGTACGCCGCCACCGCGGTGTGGCGGGGCAGCGAGTCGTCCAGCTTCGCGAGCGCCGTCAGACCGGCGCGCGGTCCATCTGCCTCGCCGAGGGCCACGGCGCGGTTGAGCAGGACGACCGGGCTGTCGGTGAGGCCCGCGAGCTCGTCGTACCACTCGACGATCTGTACCCAGTCGGTCTCCTCGGCGGTCGGCGCGTCGGCGTGGAGTGCCGCGATGGCGGCCTGGGCCTGGAACTCGCCGAGGCGGTCGCGGGCAAGGGCCGCCTGCAGGATCTCGACGCCCTCGGCGATCATTTTCGTGTCCCACCGGCCCCGGTCCTGCTCGGCGAGCGGCACCAGGCTGCCGTCGGGCGCGGTACGGGCGGCGCGCCGGGCGTGGTGCAGCAGCATGAGGGCGAGCAGCCCCGCCACCTCGGGGTGGTCGATCGCGGCCGCGAGCTGCCGGGTGAGCCGGATGGCCTCGGCGGCGAGGTCGACGTCGCCGGAGTAGCCCTCGTTGAAGACCAGGTACAGGACGCGCAGGACGGTGGCGACGTCGCCGGGCTGCTCGAAGCGCACGCCGGAGACGGTGCGCTTGGCCCGGCTGATGCGCTGCGCCATGGTCGCCTCCGGCACCAGATAGGCCTGGGCGATCTGGCGGGTGGTGAGTCCGCCGACGGCGCGCAACGTGAGCGCGACCGCGGACGACGGCGTCAGCGACGGGTGGGCGCACAGGAAGTAGAGCTGGAGCGTGTCGTCCACCGAGGGCGCGAGGCCGGGCGCCGGTTCCTCTTCCACCCGGTCCTCGCGTCGGCGACGGGCGGTGTCCGCGCGGGTCGTGTCGAGGAACTTGCGCCAGGCCACGGTGACCAGCCAGCCCTTCGGGTCGCGCGGCTGGTCGGACGGCCAGACGCGAAGGGCCTCGATCAGCGCGTCCTGTACGGCGTCCTCGGCCGCCGCGAAGTCGGCTCCGCGGCGGACGAGGATTCCGAGCACGCTCGGCGTCAGGCTCCTCAGCAGGGCCTCGTTCATCTGAGTCACCTGAGAGGTCACTCCGTGATGGTGGGCTGCACGCCGTAGAACGGGCGCAGCTCCAGCCACTCGTGGATCGGCTTCCCGCCCGCGCCGGGGGCGGCCGACAGCTCCCCGGCCAGCTCGACGGCCCGCTCGTAACTGTCGACGTCGATCACCATCCAGCCGGCGATGAGGTCCTTGGTCTCGGCGAACGGGCCGTCGGTGACCGGCGGGCGGCCCTCACCGTCGTACCGGACGAACGTCCCCTCGGCGGACAGCGCCTGACTGTCGACGTACTCGCCGGTCTTCTCGAGCCGGTCCGCGAAGTCCTGCATGTACTGCACGTGGGCCGAGATCTCCTCCGGCGTCCACTGGTCCATGGGCACGTCGTTGACCGCGGCCGGGGCGCCTCGGTAGTGCTTGAGCAGCAGGTACTTGGCCATGGCGGTTCTCCTTGGTACGGGTGCGACCCATTGTGGTCGCGTTCATAGCAGGGACGGAGCCGGTCGGCGGTTCTCGACATCGCCGCCCGAAATCCTTTTTGACACTCACTCGAACGACCGAGCCAGTGCTTCCTCCCGCATGCTCGCCCGCTGGGCCGTGGCGCCGGCCCGGCACCAGTGATCAGCTGCGGTGTTCGACGCTGCCGTCGGTGATCGCTCGGAACAGCTCGCGAGCCCGCTCGCAGAACTGCCTGACCTTTGTGACGTCCGGCTCGTCGCCGTCCGCCAGCATCCGGGCCTGGAGCTGCTCGGAGCGCAGCCCGCCGTAGCGGGCCCACACTTCCGCGGTCACCGGCTGGACCGCGATGTGGCTCACCGTGGGAAGCGGGCGGATGAACAGCAACAGATCGAAGCGGGTCTGAAGTGCGTCCGGAGTGTCCTGGTCGAGTTGGATCAAGCCGGCGCGGCGGAGAGCTGGCGACAGGATCCCGTGGAGCAACGTCGGGTAACCGCCCGCTGCAGGACTGTGGACAAGGAAGGCGAGGAGTCCAGCTGGCCCCAGAAGTACGCCCCAGGGAACGTAGTCGATCCAGTCGGTCGACCGCACGTCCACGCACGCGATCACTGCGTCGAAGCGGTCTGGGGCAGTCCCGCTGGATTCGGCCCGGTCCGTGAAACTCCGATGCCGGACCGACCGCGGACCTAGTGGCGTCAGCATCGGTCCGGATTGGGACCCTGATGCCGCGTCCTCACTCCGCCGCTGCAGCGGGAGGCGTTCGGTGGGGAGGACCACGCGAACGGCGACAGTCCTGCTCAGGCCGGAAGCAGACCAGCGCCAGCCGTAGCAGCAGGTGCCCGCAACATCACGGCCGCGTTGCTGATTCTCATCGACATTTCCGAGCACTGTGATCGCTAAGTGCTGCCCGAAACCGACGACAAACGTTGCCCGCTCCCGCTTACAGGGTCATGCACGCTTCGAACGGCGGGACCACACCCCCCTGGATCAGTCGGCCCGTCGGCCTTCGACACAGAACTGGTTACCCTCCGGGTCGGCCAGTACGACGTACGGTCGAGCCGGGTTCTCCGGGTAGTGCTGCCCATCGACACGCTGGGCGCCAAGCGCCACCAGACGGCCGACTTCCTCGTCGAGATCGCGCTCACCGGCGTCGAGATCGAAGTGAATACGGGGAAATTCCTCCGCAGGGCTCTCGCTCACATCCATCGCAATCGCGACACCAGGCACACCCTGGGGAGGCTCCAGGACGATCCAGTCATCGCCTTCGCAGCGCGGAGGCCGCCGCACATGCCCCAGGGCCTGACGCCAGAACTCGCCCGCCCTCACGTCATCGACCACACCCAGCGAAACCTGCTTGACCATCGTCATCTCAGCAGCCTGGGCAAGCCTTCGCCACCAGAACGCCGATTGGGCAGAACCTCAACCCCCGGCCGGCGCCGCCATCTTGCGCAGTGCGAGAGGCCCGAGTCGACCGAACACGCTTGAACCGCTGAAACCGGGCAACGATCACCATCCGGCCGGGAAACGACCTTCACGAGTGCGGAGTAATGGCTTGCCAACCGCACCCGTGAACACCCCTTACTCGGCAGCCATGACTCCGTCTGATCGAAGACGCCGAAGACTGGCCGGAAGCCTTCGCCAGAGGAGGCGGCCGATGTGGTGAACTCCACTCGTCCATCAGGGACGTTGACGAAGGGCTCCATCGGCTCGATGGCGTACGCGTCCAGCATGCTCCGCACCTTCGCCTTGAAGCCAAGGCAGGTCCACTCGCGGCCGACCGGCTCACCGTCGGCGTCCCAGTCGTCAGGCACCACCGGGCCGAGAGCCTCGGCGAGACACACCGCAGCCAAGAATGGCGACTTGCCCCGGCCTTTCGGCCGGGAGAGCACGGCACGGCTGATGCGCCAGCCATTTGACCAGAGTGTGCCCACGGATCGCCGGCCCGTCGAAGTGCGAGTCAAGAGCGTAGAGCTGAAGGACGAACAGTGCCTGCTCGTCAGTGAGTACCAGCGGCTCTCCGGCCGCGGGCCCGTACGGGACGATCACGTACTCGGCGATCCAGTCCAGAACCTGCCAGCACCTCAGTGTCGCAGTTGCTATACCCGCAGAACCCTGTGAGGTCCAGCCCTTTGCTGAGACTCCCCCTCATTGGGTGCACCTGAGGACGTGGGCCGTTACCCGCGTAAAGACAAAACGGTTCCCCAGATGTTCATCTCAACCGAGAGTGACGCCCGGGGCACCAGCTTTGGCGGGCAAGGACCCCGGGCGCCGCCTCCCTACCGCAAGGCTCACGATGCCCTCACAAGACATCCCACCTCGCGGCGATCTTGAGCGCGACCAGCCCTCAGAGAGCTGCAACGGCTTCGTCGACATCGCCAGCACTGTCCTCCAAGTCTCGGTCCCGCTAGCCGACTTCGTCGGCCTCGATAGCGCGACTCAACTAACGGTTCAGCTGACCTGCGTCGCACTGGCCATCGCGCAGCAATGCCCTCGCATCCGGCAAACCCTTGCCACCCTGTCCAGCGCTGCATTGCGGACGTTCCAGGCCGCAATCCGCCGCCCAAGGAGGTAGATCACACAGTAGCCAGTGGGAGGAGCAACCAGCAGGTTGCGCCTCCCGCTGGCGTTCTCAGTTATAGGGGCAGCACCATGAGGCCTTCATGGCACTGCACTCGCACCTCTTCTTGCAGTTCTGATGACCCTTCGGGAGCTCGATGCCGTAGTAGGACTTTGACGAACCGCCAAGACCCGCCAAGACACAGTGTGAACTGATCAAAGCCCAAGAAGTTCCCCTTTCGGGGCCTGGGTTCACCTATACGGGTGAACATGGCTCCCGAAAATGTGGCCCCATGTGGCCATGCGTCATGGTCGAGAAGAGCTACAGAGCGACGCGACCTCGAATGCGTCATCTCACACTCCGGGGCGTGCAGTTCACGCCCTGATCTCGTCGGGCGTCGCCCTGTTTCCTTCTCTTCGCAGAGATCTTGCTCCGTGGATTGAAAGGCCCTCCTGGCACAAGGGGCCGCCTCCCGCACGTCACAGCCGATCGCGGGGACGCACGACGCGGCCCTACCCAAGACTGCGCAGCAATCCCATGCCGGGCACCCTCTCGCCGGGTCTTACGGGGGCTGTGAACACTTCCGGTGCGCCAAAGACTGGCTCTCCATCGGGCTGGCGACGGTAGGGCACCAAGCCGTAGTCCACACCGTCGCGAAGGTCGCAGCTCATCCACATGATGGCCTCGCGCTCGCCTGCACGCTGCGGAAGGTTTGACGCCGCCCTCGCGGCCAAGCCTTCATCAGCCAGAACCACCACCTGGGGGACAGCGAATACCCATCGGACGGTGCGAAGCTCCCGCCCCTGGACGGCGGCTCGTTCCTCGAATGCCGCCGCGGTCTCCTCGTCGCGCAAGTAGTCGTAGTCGAACAGCACGAGGGTGCGCTCTCCTTGGAGCGCGGCGACCGCCGGGCAGTCGCGATCCTGGATCGCCCGCTCGAGCCGAGATACGACATCGAGCAGCAGCGCTTCAGTCTCCTGGTTCACCGGAGCGCTCGTTTCCGGTGGCCGCCCTCC
Organism: Streptomyces sp. NPDC086554; assembly: GCF_040686095.1. Lineage (NCBI taxonomy): Bacteria > Bacillati > Actinomycetota > Actinomycetes > Kitasatosporales > Streptomycetaceae > Streptomyces > Streptomyces sp. NPDC086554. The sequence continues at coordinate 8,456 of NZ_JBFBJK010000038.1, read as the reverse complement.
ACTCGCCCGCCCGGTCCTCGCGCAACTTGAACGCGTGATACGTGTCCATGATCTCGACAGAGGCTCGGTTGCCCAGGTGGGAGAGGTAAAGCAGCTTCCGCGTGACGTCGGCACGCTCACGTCGTCCTGCTCGAGTCGGAGTTTCGTCTGGCGTCGCCCCGCCGAGTTCCTCGAGCGCGGCGAGCAGCTCCCTGGCAGTCTCTGCTGCCTTGCGCAGATCAATGCTCACGACCGATCCCACCTCCAGGCTTACGGGTGGTCTCCCGTACTTCGGAGCGGAGATGGGATCTGAGGCGATCACCGGGGTGCCGGTGACCCAACCTTGCTCGGCCACCGGCGCCCCTGCCCGCCGCAGCGGCTCAAACCGATGCGCCTGCAAGCACGGTGTCCGGCGTCCGCAGCGTGCCGAGGTCGAGATCGTCGACACCGCCGGTGACAGCTCGGAGCATGTTGCGTTCCGCGCGGACGGCACCGCGGACAGTCTGTTCGTGATGCGTGAAGGTGTCGACCGCCTGCAGCACCCCGTAGGCCGTGTGCTGCCAGGGGGCGACCCGTGTGTCGTTCCGCCACAACCGCTCGAGGCTCTCGCGCTTGTGCTCGGCGAGCGTGCGGGAACGGCCTGGTCCTTCTGGCAGCCGGGCGTGCGCGTCGATTCCGCGATCTCGTAGACGATGTTCAGCGCCTCCCGGGCTTCGCCGAGCCGCAGTTGAGAGTAGCGGGAGTAGCGGATCTTGAGCTGCTGGCCGGACTCGGCGAGTCCTGCGCTCATGGTGTTGTCACACACCACGTTCGTGACGGCCCGCTTAAAGGTCGTCGCGAGCGAGCGTCAAAACTCGTCGCTCCGAACAAGTGTGGCCTAAATTCCACCCCTTCGGGTGTGACGACGTTCTCCGGGACCTCGACCGAGACCCAGGTGACCGCACCTTGCCGCAGCAGCCCGGCCGAACCGATCGCCAGGTCCGCGTCCAGGAGCTGCGCGATGGTGTCGATCAGCCACTCCTCCCACTCCTCGTAGGGATGTGCCTGATATCCATCGCTGAAGATCCCCATCACATGTCCGGTGTCGCTCCGAACGAAGGCCTGGCGCGCTCCGGTACGTGGATCAATCCGCCGGTGACGGGACTCTCCACGTACACCGGGCTGGCCACGGCGTCCCATCCGAAGAGGCGCCACTTGGCGTCGTCCACCGGGATCGCGCCCGGGTAGTGGTTGGTCTCGGTGCTCTGCAGGTCAGCCCGGTAGTGCCACGCGGTGCCGCGCTTGTCGGTGAATCCGATCAGCGTGTTCGCGTTCAGCCACTCCAGAGTCGCGTTCAGCCACTCAAGAGATTCCTTGGACATCGCGTATCTCCCTTCAGGGTCTATGACATGCGGGGCGTGGGGCGGGCTGCGGACGGGCCGGAGCGAGCCGCCGTCCACCCCACGTGTGATCAACCGGTCGTGCGGCAGCTCACAGCCGCTGCCGCACGTCGCCTTCAGTTGGTGCAGAGAAGGCAGTTGCAGACGTGCGTCTCATGGGGGCACGGTTCCGTCCCGGCGTTGCACGGCCGGCCGTTGTCGGCCTGGCAACGCTCTTCTCCGTGGCCCATAGAGGTGTCGCCGCTGCATTCGGCGGGGTCGTCACCGTTGGCCGCCACGTAGTCGCCGCCACCCGGACCGTCGGGACGCCGCCGCAGTTCGTAGACAGCGCCACACGTCATGCACCGTTCGCACGACGATCCATCGGGGTGACCGTCGCAGCCACCCTCGCTGTAGAAGTGGTGGCCAAAGCTGGACCACACATGCGTGATCGCAGGAAGTGCGGATGAACTCATGGTGTTCGCCCCTGTCTCCCAGGGAGGAAGACCTGGGTACCCCGGCCTGGGGAGGGCCACCGGAGCGCCCAGGCGATCAGAAAGGCAGACGTGCCGCGATCATCGCGGCAGGGTGCGACCCCGCCCGCCCGGGCGGTGGGGAAAGCGGACGGGCGGGGCGTTCAGAGCGAGCTCAGCGCTCATAGCTGTAGGCGAGATCGGGCGCGCCCCACAGGCTGACCGGTCCGGTGAAGTCCACTTCGGGGAAGGCGTCTTCAGCCATCTCGAGCTCGCTGTACATACGCGTGACCACGTCGTCCGCTTGCGACAACGCAGGGGTCTCCCAGATCTCCCTCGGGTCGCCGCAGCGCGCCATGACGCATAGGTCTCGGATGTACCTGGGGTGCAGTTCAGACCCGAGATTCTCTCGTACTCCGTGATCTGGAAGTTCTCCTCGAACCCGTGGATGCCTCGATACATCGCGCAACGGGTCCGAACGCTGGCCGTCGGGTGCGCGCAGAAGAGCGCGAACAGGACGTCTCGGAACGCGTGCCAACAGGCGTACGGTCCATGCCGGCCGGACGCAGCTGCTCAAGACGTCGGCGGTCAGTTCACGGAAGTCGCTCAGCGGGACTCCCTTTATGTACATGGCGTATTGCGCCTCCTTCACAGACAAGGGAAAGTCCCTACCCGCGCATCGGCAGGCAGGGGCTCGTGTACGGGCGGTGGCCCGTCCGCTAGTGCTGTGACCGCATAGGTTCGCTGGGTTGGTGGTCGTGGCGTTGGATGTGCGGTGACGTTCGATCCGACCGCTGGAGGCGCGGTGGCTGAGCCTGTTCGTGTGCGCAGACTGACCGACCAGGAGGGGCGGAAGCTGCAGCAGATCGTGCGCCGCGGCAGTAGGCAACTGTGGGTCAGACAGTCGGCTTTGGTGAAGCCCGCGATCCGCGTAATTCAGCGGCCTGGAGTGCCGAATCAGGGGTCTGACCTGGGCGGGCATGGGTGCGGCGGCCTGGAGGGCGTTTCTCTAGGCGGTGGTGTTCTGGCTGGTCAGCGGTTGTGGGTTTACGCTCCCGGCGGCGGCGTCAGCCCGAACCGCGAGATGACGTCCGGCAGCCACTCCGGCTGGCCGAATTCGAGCCCGTACTTGGCCACGAGTGCCGGAATCGCGTCCGCGGACGGCGGCGGGCCGTCGGCGAGCATCTCGGCCACCTCGCGGAAGCAGTTCTCGAAGCCGGCCGGGCTGATGATCTCGATCATGCGGGCAGGGACCGAGCCGGCGTTCCACATGGCGTGCAGCTCGCCGCGCGGCTTGGTGATGTAGCCGCCGGGGCCCAGCACGGCTTCGCGGTCGCCGGAGCGGAAGCCGATCTCGCCTTCGGTGACGATCGAGTACTCATCCTCGCGGGTGTGCAGGTGCGGCGGCACCAGCGCGCCGACCGGGAACGGGTGCTCGACGACCGACAAGGCGCCGTTGGTATCGGCACCCCAGAGCTTGAAGACCACCCCGATGGAACCAAGGAAGCCCTCGGCGCCCTCGCCGGGGCGGACGACCGTGAGCGGAGGGACCAGTTCCTCGGTCATGGCGATCACTCCTCTGATCGATTTCGAGATACACTGGTGTTCTGCTAAAAGTGTCCATCCCGGATCACGAGGCGTCAAGTTGAGTGAACAGCATCGTTCAGCCAAATCACGGGGCTACGAGATGCGCAAGCGCGCCGAGGACGTCGGTCGCACCCGGCAGCGCATCGTCGAAGCCGCCGTGTACCTGCACGGCACCACCGGCCCCGCGGCGACCAGCATCGCGGCGATCGCCGAGCGTGCAGGAGTGACCCGGCTGACCGTCTACCGGCATTTCCCCGATGAGCCGGCGCTGTTCGCGGCGTGCTCCGGACACTGGCTGTCGCAGCAGACGCTGCCCCGGCCGGAGGAATGGGCCGCTGAGGAGGATCCCGACGAGCGGGTGCGGATCGGGCTTACCGACCTCTACCGCTTCTACCGCGGCGGCGAGCAGATGCTGACGCTGGGCGTCCGAGACCAGCACGCCGTCCCGGAGCCGATCCGGCAGGCGTGGGAGGAAACGAACCGGCGGTACGTCGAGGTTCTGGTGGGTGCGTCAGCGGAGGACAACGATCGGATCCGGCGCGCAGCGATCGGACACGCGGCGGCCTTCACCACATGGCACTCTCTGTGCCGGGAACAAGGACTCGAAGACAGTGAGGCGGTCGAGGCCATGGTCGCGCTGGTCGAGGCGGTCAGCGCAGAAAACTGAATCAGCACTCGGAGATGAACACGTACTCGCAGCCCGGACGGTCCAAGGCGGCATGTGACTGTGAGGGAGGCGAGCACGAGGCCGGTCGGTTGAGCGAGAGGCCGGCTCGTGCGTTGACCGCGATGGCCGACAGGCTTGGTTGATCATGCAGCCTTGGGACGGGGCGGCCCCAGCGGACGCCCTTCTCGCCGCGGATGCGGGCGCGTTCGCGGCGTTGGGCTTGTAGCAGGTCAGGGTCGCGCCGGTGGGTGTTACGCCAGCGCAGGTAGGCGTGGATCTGGCGGGCCAGGGCTGGCTGGCCCGGGGGTCGTTGTTGCCGACGACGAAGCTGCGCAGTGGCCCGAAGTGCGGCTCGATCGGGTTGGCCCAGGACGCGTCGGTCGGGGTGAAGCACAGGTTCACCTTGTGCTTCGCGGCCCAGCAGCGGATCTTGGCGGTGCGGTTGCCGGACCAGTTGTCGAGGATCACGTAGATCGGGGCGCCGTCCGGGCGGGCGGCGCGGATGCTCTTCAGCGCCGTCAGGGTGTGTCGGCGCCCTTTCGATCTCGGACGGCACCCCACAGGGTGTCGTCTCCGAGGCTGTAGCAGCCGTGGAAGTAGCTGATGCCGTGGGCGCGGTGGTAGCTGGCGCGTAGCCGGTTGGGGTGTTTGTGTCTCGCCCAGCACACGCCGTGGCAGGGGCGGATGGACAGCGGCCCGAACTGGTCGAAGGCGAAAGCACCGGTCGGGGAACCGGCGGGTCACCTCCTCGATGCGGTCCAGCTTTGCGTCGGCGTCCGGATCTTTTGTCTCCTTCCAGGTGCGGGTGCGCTGGAAGGAGAGGTGGTGGCGGTGCAGCAGTACCCGCAGCCGCTCCCGGTGGATGGCCACCGGGCGGTCGGGCTGAAGGCGCAGGTAGTCGGCCAGCTTGCGCAGGCTCCAGTGGGTGAAGGGCAGGCCAAGCTTCCTGGGTCGCATCTTGGCGACCTCGACGACGTACGCCTCGTCGGCCTCGGTGATCCGCCGCGGTCGGCCGCCGGACCACCGCGGCTCCAATGTGCCCAGGCCGCGGTCGTTGAACGCGTGGATCACATCGCGGACGGTGTCCGGATCGGCCGCGACCAGCGCGGCGATCGCCTCGTTGGTATTGCCCGAGGACGACGCGAGGACCATCATCGCCCTACGGACCTTGATCGTGCCGCGCCGCCCCCGTCGCACGATCCGCAGCAGGGTGGGGCCCTCCTCGTCCGTCAGCCGACGGGCCCGTACCAGCCTAGCCATCACAGGACTCCTTCCACGACGAAGTGGCAGGTCCTGCACCTGACCGGAAACCGAGATCGTCACACCCCAACCCGGCCGACCATCGCGGTCAACGCACTAGTAGGACTTTGTTAGGTGGCTGGTCATGGTTCGGCTCTGGTAGTTGGCTTGGGGTATGACTCCGGAGGAGCTCGCCGGGTGTCGTGACCGGCTGGAGGAGTTCACGGCAGAGGTGTTCGCGCCGTTGGTGCGGTCGGACCAGCGGGCCAAGGCCGGCCTGTATCTGCGGGGGCTGCTGCTGGATCGGCGGCGTGAGTCGATGCAGCCGATGGCCCGCCGGCTTGGTGTGGATCATCAGGGGCTGCAGCAGTTCGTCACGTCGTCGACCTGGCCGGTTGCTGCGGTGCGGCAGCGGCTGGCCCAGCGGGCGCTGGCCGTGCTGCGGCCGGAGGTGTGGGTGGTGGACGACACCGGCTTTCCCAAGGACGGTGACCACTCGCCTGCGGTGGCCGCGCAGTACTGTCCGCCGCTGGGCAAGACCGCCAACTGCCAGGTGGCGGTGAGCGTGCACGCGGCCACCGATACCGCGTCCTGCCCGCTGGCCTGGCGGTTGTTCGCGCCGGAACGCTGGGACGGGCTCGCGGCGGCCGACCGGCGTCGGCACTGCCGCATTCCGCCTGACGTGCATCACCGCCCAAGTGGCAGCTGGCGTTGGAGATGTTCGATGAGCTGGCCGGGCTCGGGGTGCGGCCCGCGGTGGTGGCCGCCGATGCTGCCTATGGCAACAATGCGTCCTTCCGTGCCGGTCTGGAAGAGCGGTCCGTGGCCTATGTGCTGCAGGTCAAGGGCGAGTTGACGGCCTTCCAAGCGGACATCGAACCGGTCACCCTGCCCTATGGCGAGCTGGGGCCACGCCCGCTGCCCCGCTACCGGACCCGTCCGCTCAGCCTGCGCGTACACGTGCTGGCCGCGGGCCGCAAACAGGCCATCACCATCACCTGGCGGCGGGGCTCGAGAGGCCGGATGCGGGCCCGGTTCGTGTTCCTGCACGTCCGCCCGGCCGGGCGTCGCCCCAAGCCCGCCGCCGACGGCGCCATCGGCCTGCGTTGGCTGATCGCCCAATGGCCCAACGACGCCGACGAGCCGGTCAGGTACTGGCTCTCCAACCTGCCCGCCGACCTCCCGCCCCGCGTCCTGGTCCGGCTCGCCAAGACACGCTGGCGCATCGAGCACGACTACCGCGAGTTGAAGACCGCCCTTGGACTCGACCACTTCGAGGGCCGTTCCTGGGACGGCTCGCACCGCCACGTCACCCTGGTAACCGCCGCCCACCTGTTCCTCACCGAACGGCACACCGACCCAAAAGCCCCCGCCGGGGCCTGACCCTCTACCAGGCCCTCGCCGGACTCCAGCAACTGCTCGCCACCTGGTCAGGAAACTGCCCGACCTGCCACCAACCCGCACCCTGGCAGCCCTACGACACCACCTAACAAAGTCCTACTAGGCCGTGTCTTTCGGATCATCGCGAAAGACACGGACTGAGGCTCGGCGTCGGCGGGGCTACCGGGGTCGCAGGGCGTGGAGATCCGGCAGATGGCGTTCGCCGACGTGGGGCAGGGTGGTCTTCCGTCCTTGGCTATCGCACAGACGTACGCGCTGCCTCGGTGGGGACGAGTCCGTCTCCACGACGATGTCCTGGCTGTCGGGCCAGGCCCACTTCCGCGCCCGCACCACCCCGACCACGGCGATCCCGCGCGCCCGCACCACCGTGCGGGCGCACCACAGGGACAGGGCCCACACGCCGTCGACGATGGTCAGAACTCCTATCAGGATCGCCGCGACCCAGCCCGGCAGGTCGTTGATGACACCTCGAGCACCCCGCACGCCAGCATCAGCGCGATGAGCGCGAGCACCTTCAGCCGCGCGCGTCTGTCGGCGCGGTACTCCCGCAAGATCACACCCGTCACGCCCGTTACACCCATGCCCCGCCCCCCCGGGTGGCCTACTTGGCGGCCCAGTAGCCCAAGTTGTTCCGGTTCCCCTCCGCCGCCCGGCGCGTCGCGTCCGGCGATCCCAGCAGACCGTACGGCAGATACCCGGACCGGACACCGAGTTCCCACCCATGGACCTGGACGGCGAGGCAGGCCAGGGCGAGGGTGCCGAGGGGGAGGAGGGACCGGGGCGCGGGATCACCGGCATCGGCCTCGACGCTCTCCCGGTACGCGACCAGCCGGGCGACGAGGGCGTCCTCGAAGGCGTGCTGGTCGTCGTCGAGGAGTACGCGGAGCAGCTGCTGGTCCGCGCTCAGCGCGTCGCCGACCTCGTCGAGCCGCCGGGCGGCCTCCGCGCGCTCCCCGGCGTCGGGCTTGCGCAGCGGAACCGTCGGCCAGTCGCGGGGCAGATGCCCGGCCGCCTCGGTGAGATAGGGGCACAGGGCGTCCATGGCGGCGAGGTCGGCGGGGTCGGAGACGGAGGTGTACCGGTTGTAGGGCACGCCGTCACGGATGGCGGGCGCGTAGTCGCCGCGCAGCAGCAGCCCGGTGACCCCCTCCCAGTCCCACACATGCCCGCTGACGACACATATCTCGAACATGTCGAGCCAGGTCCGCGCGGTGGGCGCCTCCCTGACGACGTCCCGGAAGGTGATGGGCCCGTCCCCGAACTCGTCGTCGTCCGGGTCCGTGCTGATCCGCTCCCCGACGAGGGGGAACCGGAGTTCTTGGTCCCCGTCCGGGAAGCACATGATGCTCAGCACTCCGTGCACACACTCCGCGGCGGTGACGGCGACCGTGCCGGCCGCGGCGTCGAGCCCCGGCTCCGTCACCGTTCGCGCGGCGACATGGTCGAGCAGTTCGTCCGCCATGGCCCGGATCAGCGTCGGCGAGATGCTGCCGTACCGCAGCGAGTGCCACCGCGTGTAGGCCCGCCCGTCGATGTCGTCGAGCGCCTCGGCCAACCGCTGCTCGCCGACCTGATGGCATGTCACATCTTGCACGTGCCCCGTCCCTTCATGAACTCCACGACTGGACAAGCACGTTATCAACGAGCACTGACAGCACTAGTGCTGCGTTCCTCAAAGGATGTACATGTAGCGACGCCTGCGTGTGCGGGTGGGAGGGGGCGGACGGCCCCAAATCCACGGCTGTGCCTGGG
>NZ_JBFBJK010000037.1:0-70494 GCF_040686095.1 Streptomyces sp. NPDC086554 | reverse complement strand
TTTGACCCCCCGGGTTTCCCCGCCTTTTTGTGCGTTCCGTTTATTGGGGCGGGGCAACCCGGTTCGGAAGATCCTTGGTCAGAACTCTCTGTTACGCCTCGGGGGCGAGGGAGGCAGGAGCCGATGTTCTCTGGCCTGGGCCGATTCGTGGTCCGACGCCCGTGGTGGATCATCCTGGCGTGGGTGGTGGTGGCCGGGGCCGTGATCTCTCTGGCGCCGAAACTCACCTCCAGCAGCGACGAGGCGAGCTTCCTGCCGGACCACTACGAATCCATCCGCGCCGCCGACGTGCAGGAGCAGGAGTTCCCCGAGCAGCGACACGTCGGCGCGGTCATCGTCTTCCAGCGCTCGGACGGCGGGAAGCTGACGGCGGGCGACTCCGCGGACGTCGCCCGCATCTCCAAGGACCTGCAGGCGCAGAAGATCCCCGAGGTGCAGGCGGTCGTGCCCGGCGCGGTCTCGCCGAACAAGCTCGTACAGACCTCCGTCGTCGCGATGCCGAAGCTCACCGACCCCGAGGACACGGCACAGCAGGACGCGGTCGACGACCTGCGCTCCGACCTCAAGACGGAACTGAAGGGCACGGACCTGTCGGCCGGCATCACCGGCTCAGCCGCCCAGGCCCTGGACGAGCGCGACGCGTCGGAGAAGGCCGGGCTGCTCGTCGGTGCCGGCACGATCGTCATCATCATCGTGCTGCTCCTGGTGATCTTCCGGAGCCCGATCATCGCGCTGCTTCCGGTGGTCCTCATCGGCCTCATCTCGCCGATGGCGACGGGCCTGATCGCGTCCGCCAACAAGGCCTTCGACATGAAGGCGGACTCCTCCATCCAGGAACTCCTGACCGTCGTCCTGTTCGGCGTGGGCACGGACTACATCCTCTTCCTGCTCTTCCGCTACCGGGAAGCGCTGCGGGCGGGCGAGGATCCCAAGGGCGGCATGGTGCATGCCGTCGAGCGGGTCGGTGAGGCGATCACTTCGGCGGCGGGCGCCGTCGTCGTCGCGTTCGCAGCGCTGACGCTGTCGTCCCTGGGCATGCTGCGCTCGATGGGCCCGGCGCTTGCCATCGCCGTGTTCGTGACGCTGCTCGCCGGACTCACCCTCGTCCCGGCCGTGGTGTCGCTCCTTGGCACGAAGGTCTTCTGGCCGTCGAAGTCGTGGCAGCGGGAGCCGCAGGGCACGGGGTTCGCGCGGCTCGGCGCGTCCATCGCCCGCAAACCCGCTGTCTGGGCCCTGGTGTCGGCGGTGTTCATGGGCGCACTGACACTCGGTGCCCTCGGCTACAGGGCCAACTTCGACCTGGCGGGCTCCTCACTCCCCAAGGACAAGGAGTCGATGGTCGCCCTGAAGAACCTCCAGAAGGGCTTCCCCGCGGGCACCACCGACCCCACCTTCGTCTACCTCACCGCCATGGACGACGGCCCGCTGCCCGCGGCGCGGGCGGCCGCCTTCCGCGGCCAACTGGCCGATGTCCAGGGCGTGGGCGAAGTCTCGGCACCGCGCACGAGCACAGACGGCACGACGGCCTCGTACTCCGTGATCCTCTCCGATCCACCGGCCTCCGACGCGGCCCTCGAGACGGTCAAGGACCGCCTGCGCCCTACCGCCCACGACGACGCACCGGCGGGCACCGAAGCTCTGGTGGGCGGCACGACGGCGGTGTACGTCGACATCAACAAGGCGGTGGACCGCGACTACTCGGTGGTCTTCCCGGTGGCGGCCCTGGCCATCATGGTCATCCTCGGCCTGCTCCTGCGCAGCCTCGTGGCGCCCTGGTACCTGATGCTGTCCGTGGCACTCGGCTTCGGCGCGACCCTGGGCGCGACGTCACTGCTCTTCCAACAGATCGGCAGCCAGCCGGGGTTGATGTTCATGCTGCCGGTGATCATGTATCTCTTCGTGGTGGCGCTGGGCACGGACTACAACATCCTGATGGTGTCGCGCCTGCGCGAGGAGGCCCGCGAGGGCCGCACCCCGCACGACGCGGCGGGCACGGCGGTGCGCCACTCGGGCCCGACGATCGGGTCGGCGGGCGTGATCCTCGCGGGTACGTTCGCGACCCTGATGCTCGCGGGCAACTCGACCCTGTCCCAGATGGGCTTCTCCCTCTCCTTCGGCATCCTGATCGCCGCGTTCGTCATGGCGATGATCTTCACCCCCGCCCTGACAGCCCTCATCGGCCACGCGGCATGGTGGCCGGGCCACGGGGACGAGACTCCGGCCCAAAGAGAGCCGCCGCCTCTGCGTACGAAGGCAGGCCCTCCGGCAGCGCGTCGCCCCGCGTGACCGCCTGGGCCGTGGTGACGACCGCGTGGAGGGATGCGCGGAAGAGGAGTGAGCCGGTGCTGACTCGGCGTACGCCCAGGTCTGTGAGGTCGTTATAAGTGAGGCGGCCGGGGGCGTAGAGGATGTTGAGGGGCAGGTCGAAGGTGGCGGTCAGGGCCGCGATGGTCTTCTCGTCTTGGAGGGCGGGGACGAACAGGCCGTCGGCGCCCGCCTGTTGGTAGGCGGCGGCCCGGAGCTCGGTCTCCCCCTCTTCCCCGGCGCCCAGCCAGTACGTGTCCGTGCGCGCGTTGACGAAGAGGTCGGGGACCCGCTCCTTGATGGCACGGATCAGGTCGCATTGGGTGGTGGTGTCCGTGAGGGTGCCGTCCGGGCGGCCGTCCTCGATGTTCACGCCGACCACGCCGGCCTTGGCCAGGTCGGCCGCGAGCTGTGCCACGTCGGCCGGGCGCTCGCCGAAGCCGCCCTCGATGTCGACGGTGATCAGCGCGGGCAGCCGGGCCAGGCCGCGGGCCAGGCTCAGGGTCTCCTCGCGCGTGTCGCCCGTGGCGTCCGCCTTTCCGGCGGCGGACGCCACACCGAGGCTGGTGGTGCCGATCGCCGCGAAGCCGCTGTGGGCGAGCGCGGCCGCGGAGGCGTGGTCCCAGGCGTTGGGCAGCAGCAGGGGGCGTCCTGTCCGGTGCAGGGCGCGGAACTGGGCGGATCGGTCTGCGTACGTCATGGGTGGACGGTAATGCCCCTCGCCTCAGGTGGCCTCAAGATTCTTTCGGCGTAATGTCGAGAACGGGTTGTCGGCTCCGACGTCCCCTGTGAAAGTCGCCCACAAGGGGCGGCACCCCACAGCCGAGGAGCGACATCATGAAGTACCTGGTGATGGTTCAGGGCACGCAGGCCGACTACGAAGCGCAGAGCGGCAAGGCGACCGCGACAAGCCCGGGCTGGAGCGAGAAGGACCTGCAGGCGATGTTCGCCTTCATGGGCGCGCTCAATGACGATCTGGCCGAGTCCGGCGAGATGGTCGACGGGCAGGGCCTGGCAGAGCCCGCGCAGACCCGCCTGGTCGACGTGGACAAGGACGGCCGCCCGGTCATCACGGACGGTCCCTACGGCGAGACGAAAGAGGTGCTCGCCGGGTACTGGGTCCTGGACTGCGAGAGCCTCGACCGGGTCACGGAGATCGCCAACCGAATCCAGACCTGCCCGATTCCCCAGGGCGCGCCGCACTACCCCGTGGTGATCCGCCCCATCATGGGCGGCCCCGACGACGCGTGCTGAACGGCACATCCGACACCGAGGACCTGCTGCGCCTGCACGCGCCGCAGGTCCTCGGCGCGCTCGTACGCCGCAACGGCCACTTCACCGAGGCCGAGGACGCGGTGCAGGAGGCGCTGCTCGCCGCGGCACGGCAGTGGCCCGACGAGGGTGTGCCGGACAACCCGCGCGGCTGGCTGATCCGGGTCGCGTCGCGGCGGCTCATGGACCAGCTGCGCGCCGACGAGGCCCGGCGTCGGCGCGAGGAGGCGGACGCACAGCTCACCCCGCGGGACGCGTTCAGCACGCCCGCGCCCGGCGAGAGCCGTGCGCCTTCCGGGGACGACACCCTCACCCTGCTCTTCCTCTGCTGCCACCCCGGTCTGAGCCCGGCCGCACAGGTCGCGCTGACGCTGCGCGCCGTCGGCGGTCTGACCACGGCCGAGATCGCCCGCGCCCATCTGGTGCCGGAGGCGACCATGGCCCAGCGGATCAGCAGGGCCAAGGCGAAGATCAAGGGAGTGCCGTTTCGCCAGCCGGGCCCCGACGACCGGGATCAGCGGCTCGCCGTGGTGCTCCAGGTGCTCTACCTCATCTTCAACGAGGGCTACACCGCGACATCCGGCAGCGCCCTGCACCGCTCCGACCTGGCCCGCGAGGCGATCCGGCTGACCCGGTCCGTGCGCACCCTGCTGCCGGCGGAGGGCGCGGTGACCGGCCTGCTCGCGCTCATGCTGCTCACCGAGGCCCGCAGCGCGGCCCGTACCGGACCGCACGGCGAACTCGTCCCGCTCGACGAGCAGGACCGCTCCCGCTGGGACCGGCGGGCGATCGCGGAAGGCGCCGCGCTGGTCGAGGAGGCGCTCTCCCAAGGACCGGCGGGCGCCTATCAGCTGCAGGCGGCGATCGCGGCGCTGCACGACGAGGCGGAGCGCGCCGACGACACCGACTGGCCGCAGATCCTCGCCCTCTACGACCTTTTGGTCCGCCGCGCCCCTGAGCCCATGGCCGAACTGGGCCGGGCCGTGGCCGTCGCCATGGTGCACGGGCCGCGGGCCGGGCTCGCCGAAGTCGCCGAACTGGACGACCGGTTGGCGGGCCACCACCGGCTCGACGCCGTGCGCGCCCATCTCCTGGAGAAGGCGGGCGAGACCGAAGCGGCCCGCGCCGCCTACCAGTCGGCGGCCCAGCGCACGCTCAGCATCCCTGAGCGGCACTATCTCCAGACGCGGGCAGCCAGGCTGCTGCCTGCCAAGTCCGGGGAAAATCAGGGGACTTAGGGGGCAACCCCTCAGGCGTCACCCTGAGGGCAACCCTGACCATGTCCCGGCGATCTCCCTGATTCCCGGCTCGTTCGGTTGTGCCTCCGGAGGCTCACGATCACGGTTGTTCATGGACCATCCCGTGATCCAGCTCGTGAGACCAGAACGTTCGTGAGACCGACAGATTCGTGAGACCGGCAGAGGGGACTTCATGCAACCGTCCTTGAGAACGCTCGCCGCAGCGCTGACCGCTGTGCTCGCCGCCGGCGTACTCGCCGGGGCGGCGACGCCGGGCGTGCAGGCGGCGGACGCCGACCCTCCCGGCCGCGGCCCGACGGCGCTGGACGCCATCGACTGGAAGCCCTGCCCCCAGGACGCCGAGGCGGACTGCGGGACCCTGCGGCTGCCCATCGACTGGGCGCGCCCGGCCGGCGAGAAGTTCGATCTCGCCGTGGCCCGCCGCAAGGCGACCGACCCGGATCGCCGGATCGGCGTCCTGATGGTCAACCCTGGCGGGCCGGGCGATTCCGGGGCGGACTTCACCGTGCGGCGCGCCAAGACCCACTTCAGTGCGGAGGTGCAGGAGAAGTTCGACATCGTCGGATTCGACCCGCGCGGGGTCGGCGCCAGCCACCCGGTGAAATGCTCCAAGGAGCTGTTGGACCAGCGCCCCTCCGCCTACCCCCGGGACCAGGCGGAGTTCGGTCAACTCGCCGAATTCAACCGCGCGTTGCGCAAGGACTGCAGACAGCACACGGGCCCGTTATTCGACCATGCCGACACCTTGAGCGTCGTCCGGGACATGGACGCCGCCCGCAGGTCACTGGGCGAGCGGAAGATCAACTACTTCGGTCACTCGTACGGCACGCTGCTCGGCGAGCAGTACGCGGAGGAGTACGGCGACCGGATCCGGACGATGGCGCTCACCGCAAACATGGACCACAGCCTCGGCACCCGCGACTTCCTCGTCACCTCCGCCGCCACCGCGGAGGACTCGTTCCGCCAGTTCGTGAAGTGGTGCGACCGCACCAGCTCCTGCGCACTGCACGGCCGGGATGTCACCGCCGTCTGGGACGACCTGCTCGCCAAGGCGGACCGAGGAGAGATACGCGATCCGGAGAACCCCGACCAGGCTCTCACCGCGAACGCGAACGCGATCACGCTCTTCGCCTTCAAGGCGTTCTACGGCCCCAACCGGGACGGACTGGCCACGTACCTGGCCGAGCTCGACGCACAGGGCGCGAAGGAACTGCGGCGTTCTCAGCAGCCTCCAGCAGAGCCCGCGCAGACAGCCCCGCAGCAGACGGCCGCGGAGCCGTTCCAAGCCGTGTTCTGCCAGGACTGGCGGTTCCGCCCCAAGAGCCACCAGGAGTTCGCCCGCCTGACCGAAGCCGAACTGCGGGCCGCACCGCACCTGCGCGGCTCACCGCGCGTCCACGCGGGTGTGGCCAGTTGCATCGGCTGGCCCGAAGAGGTGAACAACCCCCAGCACCGTCTCCGCATCACCGAAGCACCCAAGATCCTCATGCTGCATTCGATGCACGACCCGGCCAACCACTACGCGTGGGCGACCAACGTGCACCGCCAGACCCGCGGGACGACCGTCCTGCTGCCGTACGAGGGCGACGGACACAGCGTGTACAACCGCAGTGGCTGCACACGCGATGCCGTGGACGACTACCTCACGGAGCGGAAGACACCGAGCCCCGGGAGCAGTTGCGCGCCCGCCGCGGAGAACTGAGCCGGTCATGCGGCCGGCGTGAGGACGAGACCCTCCACTCAGCATGATGCAGGAGAAGACCACGATGATCCCGACGACCACGAAGTTCAGCGTCTCCAGGTTCTTGTCCTCGACGGACTTGGCCAGTCCCGATGCCTTGATCGCGTCGCTCTCGACGGCCTGCATAGAGAGCTTCGCGGTCGCCATGCCGGTGAAGACGAGGAGCGGCATCAGCACTCCGGCCAGCTGATCGGCGCGCCGCCGCATGTAGGCGGGGGCCGCCATGAGCGCGGCGCCCTTCGAGTCGAAGGCGAAGGTGGACAGCACGCCCGCCGCACCGGCCAGGACGGCCGCGCAGCCGGCGAAGCTCCGCACCCAGCCCCGGGGCGTGCGCTCCCCGGCGGCCGCCCTGGTCGCCCGGCGCACCGCGAGGAACGCGGCGCGGGACCGATGGCGAGCAGCGATCCGGCCAGGGCGACGACCGCCGCCTCGCCGACGACCATCCGCTTGATCTGCGCCGGGGTGGCCCCGGTGCTGCGCAGCAGGCTGATCTCATCGCCGCGCCGGCGTACGTTCACCGTCAGCGTGGAGGCGACGGCGAAGAACACCAGGAGGGTGCCGTGCATCGATGTGCCCGTACGACGAAAACGTCCAGTCACTGCCGACCATCCCTTCGCGGCGGACGCTCGCTGCGTCACCTTTCTGAAGTTACGGACAGTGGCGGCCCGGCACATTGGGCGTACGACCCGAGATCGGGGTGGCGGTGGATACGCCCCCCGGAGCCCCCTCGGACACCCCCCGCTCGCCGGCCGGCACGTAACGCAGCTCACAGCGACAGCCGCCCGACCTGGGAACACCCATCGTTGGTTCACCGTTGAACGGTATGTGGGCCCCGATCGCGATTCCCCCGTCCGGTCGGGGTCCACCCTTGTTCCGGGCCGGTTTCCGACCACGCTCTGTTTCACGCCTTCGAGCGCGAATATGCCATCCGCACCGCGTGGCGCGCCCGCGGGCGTCATCATGCGTTCATGAACGGTGCCAAGCCTGTGCAGGTCTTGTTCACGCCCGATGAGTACGCGGCGCTCCTGCGCCATGCGGGCCAACTCGGCCTGCCGGTCGATGAGTTCATACGCCGGGCCGTGACCGTCGATACCGCGGAGCCGCCCCGCCCGAGCGCGGGGAACCGGCGGGGGTCCGCCGCACCGGCGGCCGTCCCGCCGATCCGCCGGGATCGGGTCCCCGGGGGCGCCCCCGCGCTCCAGCGGTTCCTGGACACCTTGGCGACCTCGGCGGAACCCGCCCGCCCGGAGCAGGTTCCGCCGCAGCCGACGGTCCGCAGCTGCTCGGGGCACTGAGCCGCTCTCTCAGGACAGCGCGATCTCCGGGGTGTAGAGCTCCAGCCAGAGCGCGAGGTCCAGGGTGCGCTCGAGGCCATGCCGCGACGCCTGGGTGATCTGCGGCACGTCACGCCCTGCCGCCCGTGCAACGCGCTCCCGGTCCACCAGGTCGAAGACCGGGTGCGCGGGCTCGGCGAGCAGGTCCTTGACGTGCTCCTGGAGGGCGATGGCGTACTTCGGGTCCTGGGTGGAGGGATAGGGGCTCTTCACCCTGTCGTACACGGAACGCGGCAGGACGTCCGCCGTCGCCTCCCGCAGCAGGCTCTTCTCCCTGCCGTCGAAGGACTTCAGGGACCAGGGCGTGTTGTAGACGTACTCGACGAGCCGGTGGTCGCAGAACGGCACCCGTACCTCGAGGCCGACGGCCATGCTCGCGCGGTCCTTGCGGTCGAGCAGGACACGGACGAAGCGGGTCAGGTGCAGATGGCAGATCTTCCGCATCCGGTACTCGAAGTCGCTCTCCCCGTCGAGGCGTTGGACGCCCGCGACCGCCGTGGCATAGCTGTCCTTGACGTACGCGGGAAGGTCGAGGGCGGCGGCCAGGTCCGGGCGCAGTACGTCGCCGTCGTCGCCGAAGTGCTCGGCGAACCGCACCAGCCAGGGGAAGGTGTCGGCCGCGCGGGCCTCTTCGTCGAAGAACTGCAGATAGCCGCCGAAGACTTCGTCCGCCGACTCCCCCGAGAGCGCGACCGTGGAGTGTTCGCGGATGGCGCGGAAGAGGAGGTACAGCGAGGCGTCCATGTCCCCGAATCCCGTGGGCAGATCGCGGGCCCGGATCATCGCGGCCCGGATCTCGGGGTCGGCGAGGGCGTGCGAGTCGAGGACGATGTCGCGGTGCTCGGTGCCTGCCGCCTTCGCGACGTCGTGCACGTAGGGCGTGTCCGGGGTGGCGCGCAGCGCGTCGGCGACGAAGTTCTCGCTCTGGCCGACGAAGTCGACGGCGAAGCTGCGCACGCTCATCCCCGCTTCGGCCAGTTGGCGCGCGGCGAGCGCGGTCATCGCCGAGGAGTCGAGCCCTCCGGAGAGCAGGGTGCAGCGCGGCACGTCCGAGACGAGCTGGCGCCGCACGATGTCCTCCAGGAGCGAGCGCACCTTGGCGATGGACCCCTCGCGACCGTCGGGGTGCGGGCGGGTCTCCAACTGCCAGTAGACGTGGCGGCGGAGGCCGGCGCGGTCGACGGTGACGACCGTGCCGGGTTCGACCTCGTGCATGCCGTCCCACACGGCGTGACCTGGCGTCTTGACGACGGTGAACATCTCCCGCAGGCCGTCGGCACCGACGCGTGCGCGGGCCAGCGGATTGGCGAGGATCGCCTTGGGCTCGGAGCCGAACAGGACGCCGTCGGGGGTCTCGTAGTAGTAGAAGGGCTTGATGCCCATCCGGTCGCGGATCATGACGAGCTTGTCGTGCCGGCCGTCCCACACCGCGAACGCGTACATGCCGCCCAGCCGTTCAGCGACCGCCTCGCCCCACTCCAGATAGCCGCGCAGCACGACTTCCGTGTCGGACTCGGTGGTGAACGGGTGGCCGCGGCCGGTCAGTTCGCGGCGCAGTTCGGTGAAGTTGTACGTCTCCCCCGAGTAGACGAGGGCGACGGTGCCGCGCGGGGTGCGCGCGGTCATGGGCTGGCGCCCGCCGGGCAGATCGATGACGGCGAGCCTGCGGTGCCCGAGTCCGGCGGGTCCCTCGATCCAGGTGCCGCGGTCGTCGGGGCCGCGGCAGGACATCGTCTCCGTCATCGCGTCCAGCGTGTCCGCCGCGGTCCGCAGATCACGGTCGAAGGAGACCCAGCCAGTGATGCCACACATGCGCTACCTCCTGCTTCGCGCTGCCTGTGAGCCACACCCGACAAACTAGGTGTAGACAGCAGCTATATGGCAAGAGTGTGCCCTCCGACTGCGTACGGTCAATGCGCCGACGCTCCGGAACGAAACATTCCGGCCATGGGCAAAGACTTCCCCAACAGCGGCTTCAGCGGCCCGGGTCGACGGCCGGGGCAGCGCCCTTGAGCAGCGCCGCAGCCTCGCCACGGGCGTGGCCGATGGCGTCGGGAAAGATATGCAGGCCGTGCGCGACCAGGCCGCCCTCGTGCAGCAGCATGAGCGCCCGGCCGAGCCTGGCCGCCCGGCGTGGGGCGAGTTCGCGGGCCAGGTCGGTGAACAGGGCGAGCATCCAGGCCTTCTGGCCGGTGATGACCTGATATGCGGGGTGCGCGGGGTCGCTGATCTCGGCGTGCGCGTTGACCATGCTGCACCCCTTGCCGCTGTTCACATCCGCCCAGTCGCGCGAGGCGTCGAAGACGGCCAGGATCCTGGCCCGCGGGGTGGTCGCGGCCTCGACGTACGGGGCGAGGAAAGCCCGCCAGCGCTCGTCGCGGGCCGCCAGATACTCGACGACGATCTGCTCCTTGGAGCCGAACCGGTCGTACAGCGTCTTCTTGGTGATGCCCGCCTCGGCGGCGATGAGGTCCACCCCGACCGTGTGGATGCCGCGTTCGTAGAACAGCCGGCTCGCGGCGTCCAGCGCACGGCGGGCGCCGGGCGTCATGACGATCCTGCGCGGTGCGCCATCGACGCCGGCACCGGCCTTCACACTCTCACCCATGCCCCCATACTAAACCGATCTGTATACTCAGGGAGCGAGTAGACCTGGAGCTCCGGCTTCATCGGGGCCAAGCTGGGCGCGGGCAGCGCGTCCGCCGTGACGGTCCTGATGTGGAGATTCCTGCCGCTGGCCCTGGTGCTCGCGGTCGTCGCCCTCACCGTGGCCCGGGCCTCCTGGCGCGGATTCACCGCGCGCGACGCCGTGCGGCAGGCGGCCGTCGGCGCGCTGTCGCAGAGCGGCTATCTGCTCACGGTGTACTACGCGATCCAGCTCGGCGTCTCCAGCGGCACGACCGCCCTGATCGACGGCACCCAGCCGCTGGTGGCGGGCGCGCTGGCCGGTCCGCTGCTCGGCCAGTACGTCTCGCGCACCCAGTGGGTGGGCCTGGGGCTCGGCGTGGCCGGGGTCGCCATCGTGACGGCGGCGGACGCGACGGGCGGCACCGATGCGCCCTGGTGGGTCTACCTGGTGCCGTTCCTCGGGATGTTCTCGCTGGTGGCGGCGACCTTCATGGACCGCCGCTCCCCCGACGCGGTCGCTCCCGCGGTCTCGATGACGGTCCACTGCGTCACCAGTGCCGTCGTCTTCACGGCGCTCGCCGTGGGCGCGGGCGCCGCGACGCCGCCCGCGGAGGCGTCGTTCTGGGTGGCGATCAGCTGGCTCGTGACGCTGTCCACGTTCGGCGGATACGGGCTCTACTGGCTGATCCCGCGGCGCTCCGGGGTCACCCAGGTCAACACGCTCATGTTCCTGATGGCGCCGGTCACCGCGCTGTGGGGTGCCCTCATGTTCGGCGAACCCTTCGGCGTACAGACGGTGTTGGGGCTGGCGGTCGGGCTCGCGGCGGTCGCGGTCGTGCACCGGGGGAAGGAAGCGCGCCGGGGGAAGGGCTCGGCGGTGACGGTGGTCTGCCCGCCGCGGGACGATCCGGCTTCCGTGTCGCGGGACGATGCTGCGTCCGCGCCGCCTCAGTCCGCAAGCCGGAAGTCCGCGTAGTCGAAGCCGGGCGACACGACGCAGCTCACCAGGACCGGTTCGTCACCGGCGGGGCGCGCCGACTGCCACACGCCGCCGGGGACCAGGGTCTGCGGGCGCTCGCCGTCCTCTATGCCGGGACCCACCCGTATCGGCTCCGCACCCTCCTTCGGGAGCTCGCCCTCGCCGCCGAGGAGCAGGTCGAGGGGGCCGCCACGGTGCCACAGCCAGAGCTCGTCGGAGCGCACCACGTGCCAGGCGGATTCCTCGCCCGGGCAGAGCAGGAAGTAGATGGCGGTGGCCGCCGCCCGCTCACCGGGGTAGCCGTCGGGCGTGAGGGGGTGGTGCGCCCGCCACGTTTCGACGAACCAGCCGCCCTCAGGATGCCGCTGCATGCCCAACTCGCGGGCCAGGAAGGGGCGTTCACTCGCATCATTCATGCGTACTCTCCGTTCCAGACGTAACGCGGCCGCACGATCGACGATACGCACATGGGGCAGCGCGTGCGCGAGACGCGGAACCGAAGACCACTCCGCGTACGCCGCCCCACACGCACGGCGCCCTCACGGAGGTGTGAGGAAGCCCTGCACGGTGGGCGCGTACCTCTCGGTGATCTCGGCGATCGGCGTGCCGCGCATATGCGGCCCGCGGGCGATCCCGTACATCACTCCCAGACCGAGCAGCGTGCCCACCGCGAGCTCGGCACGCAGGCCCGCGTCCGGTCCATCGAGGCGTTCGCCGAGACGCTGCGCCACCTGCGTACGGAAGTTGGTGCGCAGGATGTCGCCCTGTTCGCCGTGGAGCGGGGCGAAGACGATGCGCAGGATGGGGTCGGCGCCGTGCTCGGCCTGGCCGGTCAGCAGATGGTGGACCATGTGGCGGCCGAGCCCGGCGAGCGGCGCGTCCAGGAGGGCGTCGGCATCGGTCTCGAAGGACATGACGCGGGCGAAGAGCGCGTCCTTGTTGCCGAAGTACTTGAGGATCAACGGCGCGCTCACACCGGCTCGTTCGGCCACGGCCTTGAGCGTGATGTCGGCGTGCGCGTGCCGGGCGAGGAGGTACCGGGCCGCCCGGATGATGGCGGCCCTGGTCCCCTCGGCGTCACGGCGGCCGTGGGCCTCGGGGCAGGCGTCCGATGTCGAAGCGGTCATGGCGTCAGCTTCTCCCTTCCGGGTCCGTCCGCTGCCCGGGGGCCCGGCCGCCCTGCCGTCCGCTCCGGACCGTCCGGTGCCTTGTCCGAGGGTATGGCCAGGGCCACGGCGCAGGCGACGAGCGCGATGCATCCCGCCATCGCGAAGGCCAGTTGATAGCCCGGCAGGGTCGGCACCCGCAGCCCGTCCACGGCGGTGGCGTGCTGGACGAGCACGGCGGCGACCGCGGCACTGCACACGCTCTGCCCGATGGTGCGCATGAGCACGTTCACCCCGCTCGCGGACGCCGTCTGGGTCGGGGGCACGGCCCGCAGGATCAGGGTGGGCAGGGCCGAGTACGCGAAGGTGGTCCCCGTCGAGACCACGGCCGCGCCCAGGACGATCACCCACAGATGGCGGCTGTCCACGATCCGCACGACATAGCCGAGCGCCATGACGGCGGCGCCGATGGCCAGGGTCACGCGGGCGCCGTAGCGGGTGGAGACGCGGGCCGATACGGGTGAGAGGACCAGCATGATCACTCCGTTGGGCAGCAGGCACAGGCCCGTCGCCACGATCGAAAGGCCGAGGCCGTAGCCGCTGGCGACGGGCGCCTGCACCAGCTGGGCGGTGACGAGGGAGTTGGCGTAGAAGGCGAACCCGGCCAGGAGAGCGGCCACATGGGGCAGCGCCACCCGCCGCCCGGATGCCAGGCGGAGGTCGACCAGCGGTTGCTCCGCCCGCCGTTGGTGTCGCCACCACACGGACAGGATGACGACGGCACCGGCGAACAGGCCGGTCACGGGCGCGCTGCCCCACCCCCACTGTCCGCCCTGGGACACGGCGAGCAGCAGACAGACGAGCCCGGCCGCGAGGCCGAGCGCGCCCCAGGTGTCGAAGCGGCCCGGCGAGCGGACCGGCGACTCGGCCACCGTCCACCAGGCGAGGGCGAGGCCGATGGCGCCCAGCGCGCTCGTCGCCCAGAACATGGCGTGCCAGTCCGCGTACTGCACGATCAGCGCGGCGAGCGGCAGGCCGAGCGCCGCCCCGATGCCGACCGTCGAGCTCATCAGGGCGACGGCGGATCCGGTGCGCTCCGGCGGCAGTTCGTCCCGCAGGATGCTGATCGACAGCGGCACGACCGCGGCCGCCGCGCCCTGCAGCGCGCGGGCCGCGATCAGCACCCGGATGTCCGAGGTGAGCGCGCAGAGCACCGAGCCCGCGGTCATCAGGCCGAGCGCGGCGAGGAGCACCCGCCGCTTGCCGTACATGTCGCCGGCCCGGCCGAGCACCGGCGTGAGGACCGCACCGGCCAGGAGCGTGGCGGTGACCAGCCAGGACACCGCGCCCGGTGAACTGCCGGTCAGCCGCGGCAGATCGGGGAGCAGCGGTACGACCACCGTCTGCGTGACCGCCATGAGGATGCCGCCGAAGGCCAGCACGGGAACGGTCAGTCGGGTGCATATGCCCGTGCGTTCTCCGGCGGATATCGGGACAAGCTTCATGATCACTCCAGCTCGGGCGCGAAGTGGTGAGGGAAGTGGGAGGAATGAATGCAGAAGAAGCGAGGTGAATGCGAATTCACCATACCGGGTGAATGGGCTTTCACTACTGGTGAGTTCGGATACGAGATCCAGCCACTCTCGGCTACGCGGCATCAGCGAAGAAGAGCCAACGCCCTTGTGTTCACTGGACTTTGCCCTTCGCCGAAGGTAGCGAGTCAGCCATAATGCCGACCATGCAGAGACTGCGAATGGGCCTTGTCGGCACGGGCCCCTGGGCCTCGTCCACGCATGCTCCCGCTCTCGCCGCGCACCCGGACGTGGAGCTCGGCGGCGTGTGGGGCCGCCGCCCCGACGCGGCGGCGGCGCTCGCATCGGCGCACGCGGTACCGGCGTACGCGGAGGTGGACGAACTCTTCGCCGTGAGCGACGCGGTGGCCTTCGCCGTGCCCCCGGACGTGCAGGCGCCGCTGGCCGCGCGGGCCGCGGCGGCGGGCTGTCATCTGCTCCTGGACAAGCCGGTGGCGACATCGGTGGCCGCGGCGCGCGACCTCGCGGCGGCGGCCGAAGCGGCCGGGGTGGCGTCCGTCGTCTTCTTCACGCTGCGCTTCGCCGCGCCGACGTCGGACTGGGTGACCCGGCAGGCGGCGACCGGCGGCTGGTTCACCGGACGCGCGGAGTGGTACGGCTCGTTCTACGCACCGGACGGGAGCAGCCCGTTCGACTCGCCGTGGCGTGCGCGGCGGGGTGGCCTGTGGGACGTCGGCCCGCACGCCCTGTCGATGCTGGTGCCGTTGCTGGGAGATGTCACCGCGGTTACGTCCGCGGCGGGCCCTGCGGACACCGTCCACCTGATCCTGCGGCATTCCGGCGGGGCATCGAGCACGGCGGCGCTGAGCCTGACGGCGCCCGCCAAGGCGTCCGGGGTGGCCGTGGAACTGCGCGGTGAGGCGGGGACGACGCTGATGCCTTCGGGAGGCGGGCCGCTCGACGCGTTCCGGTCGGCGGTCGACGCGCTCGTGGCGGCCGCGGACTCGGGTCGGCCGCACGCCTGTGACGTGCGGTTCGGGCTGCGGGTTACGGAGATCCTGGCCCGCGCGGAGGAGCAGCTGCCCGCCGGATGAGGGAGCGACTCCCCGCCGGATGAGCAGCCGTCCGGGCCGTGCGAGAACCGCCCGTGGACAACCGCGGGCGGCCGGTACCGTGGCCGCTACGTAATGGCGAGTGACGGCACCGGCCGCAGCCAGTGGACCCAGGGAACCGTTCGGAGAAGTGTCGCGTCGTAGGTCCGGACTGCGACGTTTCCGACCACACGCATCGGAATACGAACAACCGATCCATACTCTTCCCGCTACGGCCCAATGGGCCTAGGGGGTACCCAACGCCGAGGAATTTCAGCCAATTTCAAGCTCCCCGGTCAAGATGCCCCACAGTTGTGTCCGCGTGCCCACCGCCGATCGAACTCGCAGGTCGGTGGTCCCGCGCTGACCATGATGCCGTACGCACTGATCGTTTTTCTTCGGGCAATCTTTACTACCAAAGCTGCTAGGAATATTTAGACTGCTGATGCTCAACTCGGCGTGTACCCAGAGGGATTACCCACCATGAACAAGACGGCGCTGCGCGCTCTGCTCCGCGAACGACGCGCCCTCATCGCCCCCGAATCGCACGGCTTCAGCCGCCCCACGGGCCAGGGGCGGCGCGCCCGCGGCCTCTCGCAGCATCAGGTGGACCAATTGCTGCACCGGACGATCGGCACGTATCACCGCCTGGAGTCGGGCAGTTACCCCAATCCGCCCACCTCCCTGCTCCGGGACGTGGCGCGGCTCTTCGGTCTGAACGAGCAGGAGTGGGTTTCGCTCTGCAGGTACGCGCTGTTGCAGGAGCCGCCGGGGCCGTTGCATCAGTCGTCGGGCAAGGAGGTGCCCGGCATATGGCAGGACGCGGTCGACGGCATCAACCACATGGCCTACGTCACCGACGCGTCCTGGGAGATGCTCGCCTACAACGAGCCGCTCGCCGCCATGTTCCCCGACGGGAACGTGCCGGCCAACACGATGCGGTGGATGGTCCTCGACCCCTATGGACGCGAGGCCCTGATGGACTGGCACACCTCCTGGGCGCCCATGGTCCTGCCGCAGCTGCGCGCCGCGCTCGCCTCCCGCCCCGACGACGAGGTCCTGCGCCAGATAGAGAAGGAGGTGCTCGCGGACCCCGAGACCTCCTCTCTCTACAGCGCAGGGGTCTCCTATCCCCACCCGGACGGCGACGAACGCCCCTTGCTGCACCCGGAGTTCGGCCCCGGGTGGGCGACGATGTGCACGGCACAGCCGTTGACTGCGCCCGGCGCCCGGTTGATGATCCTTGTGTTCCGTCCCGGCCAGCGCCGCTCGCACACCCGTGCGCCCATGCTCCGCGTCCACTGACGGAACGGCATAAAGCTTGGGTCAAAGAGGTTGCGGGAAGACGAGTTCAGCAGGGTGAAGTACGTTGAGCGGCACCCCCCACATCCCCAACCCGCGTGGGAGTCACCTCGTGCCCGCTTATGTCTTTAGACCCCAGACAGTCGTCGGTGATCACAAGGTCACCACCGCCGAGATAACCGACGACATACGCACCCATCACCCCGGGCATCCCCGGCTCGGTGCGTTCCTCCGCGTGATCGGCAACTGCGGTGTCCACACCCGCTACTTCACGCGTCCACTCGACTCCCCCACCGTCAACGGCACCGCCGACGTCGGCGACCGCGCTCGCGCGGCGTTCGGCGACGCGCTGGTCATGGCCGAACGAGCCGCCGTCGCCGCCCTCGACACCGCCGGGCTCGTCGCCGACGACATCGACGCGATCGTCACCACGCACACCACCGGCTGGTCCGTGCCCAACCTCGACATGCACCTCATCGCGCGGCTCGGTCTGCGCCCCACGGTGCGCCGGATCGCCCTGACCACCCTGGCCTGCCCGGGCGGCACCCAGTCCCTGATGCGCGCCGCCGACCTGATCGCCGCACGGCCCGGCAGCAAGGTGCTCGTGGTGGCCGCCGAAGTGATCTCCAGTGTCTACCACCACGACGACACCGGCATCGAGGCGATGATCTACAAAGCACTGTTCGGCGACTCCGCCGCCGCGACCGTCGTCAGCGACGTACCGCTCGGTCCGGGGATCGCCATCGACGACTCCTTCGAGTACGTCCTGCCGGACAGCCTCGACCGGCAGCGCGGCCGGATCTCCCCGCTCGGCTTCCACTTCGACTCCACCAAGAAGGCGCTGACCGCCGCCGACGACGTACTCCCCCAACTCATGGAGTGGGTCGGCCCGCAGAGCATGGACTTCGCAGTCATCCACCCGGGAAGCCTGCGCATCATCGCCGACACCGCCACCGCCCTCGGCCTCACCTCCCACGACGCCCGGCACTCCACCGACACCCTCGCCGACGAGGGCAACCTCGGCGGCGTCAGCATCCTGCGCGTTCTGGAGAGAACGCACACCGACCCGCCCGCCGACGGCGCCCGCGGCGTCACCGTCGCCTTCGGTCCCGGCTTCGCCACCGCCGCGCTGCGCTGCCACTGGCACGCACAGTCATGAGCTCCCGCACCGCTCGGCCGTGCACTTGAACCCCGTAAATCGGTTGCTGCGCCCCGCCCTTGCTGCTGAGGTGGCCGCATGGATCATGCAGAGGTGCTCTCGGCGTACGACCAACAAATCAGACGTGACGCGCGGAGCGACAGCCCCGGCGCCCGGGTCGAACGCGTCGGGGCCGTCGTCCGCCAGACGGGCGCGGAGTACGACTGGAACGGCGTCCACTGGGCGGACGTCGACGCGGCGACCGCGGACGCCGTCATCGCCGAGCAGGTGCGGTACTACACCTCGCTCGGGCGCGAGTTCGAGTGGAAGCTGCACTCCCACGACCGCCCCGCCGACCTCGCCGACCGGCTGCGGGCGGCCGGCTTCGTGCCCGAGCCGCCGGAGACGGTGCTGGTCGCCGAGGCCGCGGAACTGCCCATGGAGCCCGAACTCCCCGAGGGCGTAAGGCTGATGGCGGTGACGGACGCGGCCGGCGTACGGCTGATGGCGGACGCCCACGAGGTGGCGTTCGGCGAGGACGGCTCGGGGCTGAGCGAACGGCTCAGCAAGCGGGTCCTGACCCAGCTCACCGAGACGCCGGACACCATCGTCGCCGTCGTCGCCATGGCGGGCGGCGAGCCGGTGAGCTCGGCCCGGATGGAGTTTTACCCCGGCACCGACTTCGCAGGGCTGTGGGGCGGCGGCACCGCACCGCAGTGGCGCGGCAAGGGCATCTACCGTGCGCTGGTCGCGCACCGGGCCCGCATCGCCGCCGAGCGCGGATGCCGCTACCTCCAGGTGGACGCGTCCGACGACAGCCGCCCGATCCTCCAGCGCCTGGGCTTCGTACCGCTGAGCGTCACGACGCCGTACGTGTACACGCCCTAGCAAGAAAAACGCCCTTGCCGCATCAAAGGCGACAAGGGCGGAATTTTTACGTGCAGCGTCACTTAACGGATCGGCATCCCCGACAACGTACGCGCGATCACCAGGCGCTGGATCTCGCTCGTGCCCTCGAAGATCGTGTAGATCGCGGCGTCGCGGTGCATGCGCTCCACCGGGTACTCGCGGGTGAAGCCGTTGCCGCCGAGGATCTGGACCGCCTGCGCGGTGACCTTCTTGGCGACCTCGCTCGCGTACAGCTTGGACATGGAGCCCTCGGCCGACTCGAACTTCTTGCCCGTGCTCGCCATCCACGAGGCACGCCAGACGAGCAGACGCGCTGCGTCGATCTGCGTACGCATGTCGGCGAGCTGGAAGGCGATGCCCTGGTTGTCGATGATCGGGCGACCGAACTGCGTACGCGTCTTGGCGTACTCCAGGGCCTCCTCGTACGCGGCACGCGCCGTGCCCACGGCCATGGCGCCGACAGCGGGGCGCGAGGCCTCGAAGGTGGCCATCGCGGCGTTCTTCACGCGCTCGCCGCCGGTCTTGGCGCGCTCCCGGGCGCGGGCCAGGCGCTCGTCGAGCTTCTCCTTGCCGCCGAGCAGGCAGTGGCCGGGGACGCGGACGTCCTCCAGGACGACCTCGGCGGTGTGCGATGCGCGGATGCCGTGCTTCTTGAACTTCTGGCCCTGGGAGAGGCCGGGGGTGTTCGGCGGGACGATGAACGAGGCGTGGCCCTTGGAGCCGAGCTCGGCGTCCACGACCGCGACGACGACGTGGACGTTGGCTATGCCGCCGTTGGTCGCCCAGGTCTTGGTGCCGTTGAGGACCCACTCGTCCTTGGCCGCGTCGTAGACGGCGCGGGTGCGCATCGCCGCCACGTCCGAGCCCGCGTCGGGCTCGGAGGAGCAGAAAGCGGCCACCTTGACGTCGTTCACGTCGCCGTACATCTGCGGGATCCAGGTCCCGATCTGCTCCTCGGTGCCGTTGGCGAGGACGCCGACGGCGGCCAGGCCCGTGCCCATGATGGACAGGCCGATGCCCGCGTCGCCCCAGAAGATCTCCTCGGTCGCCATCGGGATGCCGAGGCCCGTGGGGTCGAAGAACTGCTGGGCGTAGAAGTCCAGGGAGTAGATCCCGAGCTTCGACGCCTCCTGAATGATGGGCCAGGGCGTCTCCTCGCGCTCGTCCCACTCGGCAGCCGCGGGGCGCATCACATCAGCGGCGAAACCGTGGAGCCAGTCCCGGACCTCCTTCTGTTCGTCGTTGAGCTCCATGGTGAACTCGGCCATGACCCCTCCAGGACCTGCGATCAAGACAAGCGTTACTTGCGGTAACGGGAGTCTGTTACCGGCCGGTAGCCGATGTCAACTCCCGGCCGCCCGTTCGATGGGCGCATCCTGCGGGGTGTTACGTTGCGCGTGCGTCACGCAATCGCACGGGCGGGGAGAGAAACGCTATGGAGACCACCACACCGCAGACCGAGCAGCAGCGGTCTGCCGAGCGCCGGCGGCGCGAGTTGCTGGAGGCCGCCGACCGGGTGGTGCTGCGCGACGGTCCCGGTGCCTCGATGAACGCCATCGCCGCCGAGGCGGGCATCACCAAGCCGATCCTGTACCGCCACTTCGGCGACAAGGGCGGCCTGTACGCCGCGCTCGCCAAGCGGCACACCGACGCGCTCCTCGGCTCGCTGCGGGCCGCCCTTGACGCCCCTGCCGAGCGCAGGGAGCGGGTCGAGCAGACGCTTGACACCTACCTGGCGGCGATCGAGGCCCGCCCTCAGGTGTACCGGTTCCTGATGCACCCGTCGGACGGCGCCACCTCCGGCGAGCAGGGCTTCGACGTGGGTCTGCACTCCGCTCCCCTGCTGCGCCGCATGGGCGAGGAGCTCGCGCAGGTCATCGAGGAGCGGGTCGACCTCGGCCCCGGCAGCGCGCAGCTCGCCCGCGTGTGGGGGCACGGCATCGTCGGCATGATGCACGCCGCCGGCGACTGGTGGCTCGGCGAAAGGCCGTGCTCGCGCGCCGAGTTGGTCAGCAGCCTGGCCGATCTGCTGTGGGGCAGGCTCGCGGCGGCGGGCAACCGCGTCGGCGGCCCCGGCTTCTGAGCGGGCCCCGGGGCGGGGTTCAGCCGCTCCAGGACGCCTTGGCGGCGGCCCGCAGCACCCTGCGCCGCCGCCAGCCGGTGACGTGGTCGGTGTAGACGCCGCCCTCCAGGTGATCGCACTCGTGCTGCAGGCAGCGCGCGAACCAGCCGGTGCCGTGCACCCGCACCGGCTCCCCGAGCCTGTCGACGCCCTCCACCACGGCGTGGTCGAAGCGCGGCGTGCTCGCCTCGAGACCCGGCAGCGAAAGACAGCCCTCGGGCCCGCGCACACTGACGCCGTCCGCCTCGACCAGGCGCGGATTCACCACGTACCCGAGATGGCGCACGTCCTCGTCGTCCGGGCAGTCGTACACGAAGACCCGCTGATTCACGCCGATCTGGTTGGCGGCGAGGCCCACGCCCTGGGCGGCGTACATCGTGGCGTACATGTCCTCGATGAGCCGGGCCAGTTCGGGGCCGAATTCGGTGACCTCCGCGCACCGGTTGTGCAGCACGGGGTCACCGAGCAGGGTCAGGGGTCGTACGCGCCCTGAGGCGCCCGGGATCGAGCCGTGTCGCATGGCGGCAAGGGTACGGTCCTTGGAGAGCCCCGGGCCGGGGTGGTGCCGCGGTTCGGGCTTGCGAGTGGATCTCGATAGGCTGAGGTCCATCGCGTTGCCGGGGGCAGACGCGGCGCCGTACGCAAGGAGGATCCAGAACTGATGGCAGGCAACACGGACCCGCTGTCGCCGCGGGCCAAGCTGGCCGTGACGGCAGGCAAGGCCGCCGCGGCGGTGTCGCGCGCGGCGGGCCGCGGCAGCGGATCGGTGATCGGCGGCCGCGTGTCACTCAAACTCGACCCCGACCTGCTCGGGCGTCTTGCCACGCACCTGGACGTGGTGCTCGTCTCTGCCACGAACGGCAAGACGACCACGACCCGGCTCCTCGCGGAGGCGCTGCGCGCCGCCGGACCCGTGGTGTCGAACGCGCTGGGCGCGAACATGCCGGCCGGTATCACCTCGGCCCTCGCGGGCGGCTCGGACGCCAAGTTCGGCGTGATCGAGGTCGACGAGAAGTACCTCGCCGGTGTCGCCCGTGACGTGGAGCCGAAGGCGATCGCGCTGCTCAACCTCTCGCGCGACCAGCTGGACCGCGCCGCCGAGACGCGCATGATGGCCGAGAACTGGCGCGAGGGCCTAGCGGGCTCCAAGGCGGTCGTGATCGCCAACGCGGACGACCCGCTGGTCGTCTGGGCCGCGTCCTCCTCGCCGAACGTGGTGTGGGTGGCCGCAGGACAGGAGTGGAAGGACGACGCCTGGTCCTGCCCCTCCTGCGGTGGCGTGATGCAGCGCCCCGGCGACGACTGGTTCTGCGGCGAGTGCGGCTTCCGCCGCCCCGCGCCCAGCTGGGTGCTCTCCGGCGACCACGTCCTGGACCCGCACGGTTCGGCCTGGCCGATCCATCTGCAGCTGCCGGGCCGGGCGAACAAGGCCAACGCGACCACGTCGGCCGCCGTCGCCGCCGTCTTCGGCGTGCCGCCGCAGGTCGCCCTGGAGCGGATGTACCAGGTGCAGGCCGTCGCGGGACGCTATGACGTCGTGCAGTTCCAGGGCCGCGATCTGCGTCTGCTGCTCGCGAAGAACCCGGCCGGCTGGCTCGAAACGTTTTCTCTGATCGACCCGCCGCCGACCCCCGTGGTGCTCTCCGTCAACGCCCGCGGCGCCGACGGCACCGACACCTCCTGGCTGTGGGACGTCGACTACACGCGCCTGGCAGGACACCCGATCTTCGTGCTCGGCGACCGCAAGCTGGACCTCGCCGTGCGTCTTGAGGTCGCGGGCCTTGACTTCCGGGTCTGCGAGACCCTCGACGAGGCCGTGCAGCTCGCGCCGCCAGGACGAATCGAGACGATCGCGAACTACACCGCGTTCCAGGACCTGCGCCGCCGCGTCGGCAACTGACCCCACCGGACCCTCTAGACCCTCGTAGGGACGAATGAGCATGAGCGACAACAGCCTGCGGCTGGTGTGGGTCTACCCCGACCTGCTGAGCACGTACGGAGACCAGGGCAACGCCCTGGTCGTGGAGCGCCGCGCCCACCAGCGCGGCCTCCAGGTCGAGCGCTACGACGTGCGCAGCGACCAGCCGGTGCCCACCTCCGGCGACATCTACCTGATCGGCGGCGGCGAGGACCGCCCGCAGCGCCTGGCCGCCGAGCGGCTGCGGCGCGACGGCGGCCTGCAGCGCGCGGTCGGCAACGGCGCGATCGTCTTCTCGGTGTGCGCGGGCTACCAGATCCTGGGCCAGGAGTTCATCAACGACCTCGGCCAGCGCGAGCCGGGCCTCGGCCTGCTCGACGTGATCTCCACCCGCGGCGAGGGCGAGCGGTGCGTCGGCGACGTCCTGGGCGACATCGACCCGCAGCTGGGCCTGCCCCCGCTGACCGGCTTCGAGAACCACCAGGGCATCACGCACATCGGCCCGTCCGCGCGCCCCTTCGCGCGCGTCACGCTCGGCCGGGGCAACGGCACGGGCGACGGCACCGAGGGCGCGTACAACGGCACGGTCTTCGGCACGTACATGCACGGCCCGGTCCTGGCCCGCAACCCGCTGATCGCGGACCTGCTCCTGAAGCTGGCCCTCGATGTGAACGCGCTGCCGCCGACGGACGACCGCTGGTACGAGGCGCTGCGGGCCGAGCGCATGTCGGCCGCCCAGCAGCCCGCCTGAAGCAGCCCTCCTGAAGCCCTTGCCGCACAAGTGAGCGGCCACGTCCAGCAGTCGGACGCCCGGTACGGCCCCGCCCCCTGCCGCCTATAGGGTGGCGGGGTTCCAGCCGGACGACGTGGTCCGGACTTCGGCCCACGTTGCAAAGGGCCCCTCTTGATGAAAGACATTCGGGCTATGCGCATTGGTGTCCTGACCTCCGGCGGCGACTGCCCCGGCCTGAACGCCGTCATCCGTTCGGTCGTGCACCGCGCCGTCGTCGACCACGGCGACGAGGTCATCGGCTTCCACGACGGCTGGAAGGGTCTCCTTGAGTGCGACTACCGCAAGCTCGACCTTGACGCGGTCGGTGGCATCCTGGCCCGCGGCGGAACGATTCTCGGCTCGTCCCGCGTCCAGCCCGCGCATCTGCGCGACGGCGTGGAGCGGGCCAAGGGCCACGTCCAGGACCTCGGCCTCGACGCGATCATCCCGATCGGCGGAGAGGGCACGCTCAAGGCGGCCCGCCTCCTGTCCGACGGCGGGCTCCCCATCGTCGGCGTACCGAAGACGATCGACAACGACATCGCCGTCACCGACGTCACCTTCGGCTTCGACACGGCCGTCGGCGTCGCCACCGAGGCGCTCGACCGTCTCAAGACGACCGCCGAGTCCCACCAGCGCGTCCTGATCGTCGAGGTCATGGGCCGCCACACCGGCTGGATCGCGCTGCACTCGGGCATGGCCGCGGGCGCGCACGCCATCGTCGTGCCGGAGCGCCCCTTCGACATCGAGGAGCTGACCGCGAAGGTCGGCGAGCGCTTCTCCGCGGGCAAGAAGTTCGCCATCGTCGTGGCCGCCGAGGGCGCCAAGCCGGCGCCCGGCTCCATGGAGTTCGACGAGGGCGTCAAGGACATGTACGGCCACGAGCGCTTCGCCGGCATCGCCACGCGGCTCTCCGGCGAGCTGGAGCAGCGCCTTGGCAAGGAGGCGCGTCCGGTGATCCTCGGGCACGTCCAGCGCGGCGGCACCCCCACCGCGTACGACCGGGTGCTCGCCACGCGCTTCGGCTGGCACGCCGTGGAGGCCGTGCACCGCGGCGAGTTCGGCAAGATGACGGCGCTGCGCGGCACGGACATCACGATGGTCCCGCTCGCCAAGGCGGTCGAGACGCTGAAGACGGTGCCGGACGAGCGGTACGCCGAGGCGGAGTGCGTGCTGTAACGCTCCGCTGGATGTGCCGCACACGGCCGTCACGCACCAGCGGGTGCGTCGTGGCTGGTCGCGCAGTTCCCCGCGCCCCTTCGGGCGCGAACGGCCCCCGGACGCCGACGCGTCCGGGGGCCGTTCTAGTCTGGTGCGGACACACAACGCACAACCGCACGAAACAGGAGCCACTGGATGGATCACAGCGGGCACGGCATGAACATGGATCTGCCGCCGTTCACGCTGGGGCGGGGTCTTGAACTCTCGGCCGACCCCTTTTTCCTCATCGGCAGCCTGGTGGCCCTGGCCCTCTACGGCTGGGGCGTGACACGGCTCGTACGGCGCGGCGACAAGTGGCCGGTGGGCCGCACGCTGTCCTTCGTGGCGGGCGTCCTCACCGTCCTGCTCGTGATGTGCACCAAGCTGAACGACTACGGCATGGTCATGTTCAGCGTGCACATGGTGCAGCACATGATCATCAGCATGCTCTCGCCGATCCTGATCCTGATGGGCGCCCCGATCACCCTCGCCCTGCGCGCCCTGCCGGTCGCGGGCAAGGGCCGCAAGGGCCCCCGCGAGTGGCTGCTGTGGGTGCTGCACAGCCGGTACATGCGGATCATCACGCACCCCGCGTTCACCATCCCGCTGTTCATCGCGAGCCTGTACGCGCTGTACTTCACGCCGATCTTCGACACCCTGATGGGCTCGAAGGCGGGCCACATCGGGATGATGGTGCACTTCCTCGCGGTCGGCCTGGTCTTCTTCTGGCCGATCATGGGCGTCGACCCCGGGCCGCACCGGCCCGGCCACATCATGCGGATGCTGGAGCTCTTCGCGGGCATGCCCTTCCACGCGTTCTTCGGCATCGCCCTGATGATGGCGTCCGAGCCGATGATCGGCACCTACAAGAACCCGCCCGCATCCCTCGGCATCGACGCACTGGCTGATCAGAGCGCCGCGGGCGGCATCGCCTGGGCGTTCAGCGAGGTGCCATCGGTGCTTGTGCTGCTCGCGCTGCTCTTCCAGTGGTACCGCTCCGAACAGCGCCAGGCACGGCGTACGGACAGGGCCGCGGACCGTGACGGGGACAAGGAGCTGGAGGCGTACAACGCCTATCTGGCCTCACTGGCAGCGCGCGGGCGCTAGCGGCGAAGGGTCATCGCGGGTCAGGATGGTCTCAGGCCGCGGTCTTGGCGTCGAGGCGCCGGGGCTGCCGGGAGGAGGCAGGGCTATGCCTGGTTCGACGAAGACGATGGGCGTGTTCACCATCGGCGGTCTGGTCGCGGTGACGGCCTACAGCGTGGCGCTCGGGAGCAACGGCTGGCTGTGGTTCGGCTGGGTCGTGATCGGGATGCTCACCCTGGCGATGGTGCTGTCGCGCAGCACACCCTGAGGGGCGCCGCGCGACAGCGGCAGGACGACGTGCGGGGCGGCGTCAGAAGCGGAAGAGGTTGCCCGTCGAGTACGCCATCGTGCAGGCGTTGTCGTACGTCTTGCGCCAGCCGACCGGGCGCCCGCGGTACGTTCCGCTCGCGCTGACGGTGACCGGCGCGTACTGCCTGGTGCAGATCCCCGACTCCGCGGGCAGCGCCTCCAAGTCGCCGCCCGCCTTCTCGATCGCCGCGCAGGCCTTCGCCGCGAGCGGATGACGGCCGGACGGCTCGGGCTCACACTTCAGCAGCACGCCGCGGATCCAGCTGTTGTCGCCCCCGGAGACGGTCAGGAAGAGGCCGCTGCTCGGCGGCGGCAGCTCGGCCGCGTACGCGGGGGCCGCCGCGGAGAGCGCAATCAGCGCGGCCGCGGTCGTGGCGAGCGGGCGCAAGCGGGACGTGGGACGGGACCTCATGGGGACCTCCTGGGACGGTGGTGCGCTGCGGCGCCGGAGAGATCCCAGGCCACCTCCGCCACCGGCGCCCGCCAAGGGGACACGCCGGTCCCTCGCCCGTACGAGTGCGGCACGTGGCCCGGATGGACCGCCCGTCAGTCACTCGGGTACCCGTGTGCCCTCGCCGTTCTCCAGATCGGCGTGGAACTTCATCGCGACCGGCACGGGCGCCTCCTGCCCCGATGTACCGGGTCCCCTCCGGTACGTCCCTGATGTGCTCTTGCAGGCTGCCCGTGAGCCGTGGCGTGCTGATCACGGTGCGGTCGTACGCGGACGTCGAGCGCGACACGGCCGCGTGGCACGGATGTTCGCCGCCGGGTCGCTGTGGCCGGTCAACGACGAGGCGCCGCGCGACGTGGAGGCGCTCGACCTGTTTCGGTCCCTTCTCCCGTTCAGGTCAACACACCGTGGAGCGGGGGTAGTTACACCGGGCGGCGCCGCACCTACACTAACCGCTGCGAGAAGACCAGTGACCTGCGACGACGCAGCGCCAGGCCGGTCCGCAGAAGTGAGGAGCAGCCGGGTGTTCTATTACCTTCTCAAGTACGTCGTGCTCGGGCCGCTGCTGCGGCTGATGTTCCGGCCGCGCATCGAGGGTCTTGAGCACGTACCGGAGACCGGTGCGGCGATCGTCGCGGGCAACCACCTCTCGTTCTCGGACCACTTCCTGATGCCCGCCATCATCAAGCGGCGGATCACGTTCCTTGCGAAGGCCGAGTACTTCACCGGGCCCGGCATCCGCGGCCGCCTCACCGCCGCGTTCTTCCACAGCGTCGGGCAGATCCCGGTGGACCGCTCCGGCAAGGAGGCGGGCCAGGCCGCGATCCGCGAGGGCCTCGGAGTGCTGCGCAAGGGCGAGCTGCTCGGCATCTACCCGGAGGGCACCCGCTCGCACGACGGCCGCCTCTACAAGGGCAAGGTCGGCGTCGCCGCGATGGCCCTGAAGGCGCAGGTGCAGGTGATCCCGTGCGCGATGATCGGCACGTTCGAGGCGCAGCCGCCGGGCCAGAAGGTGCCCAACTTCCAGCGCGTCACGATCCGCTTCGGGGCGCCTCTGGACTTCTCGCGCTATGCGGGCATGGAGAACGAGAAGGCGGTGCTTCGCGCCGTGACGGACGAGATCATGTACGCCATCCTCGGGCTCTCCGACCAGGAGTACGTCGACAAGTACGCCGCCGTCGTGAAGGCGGAGGAGGCCGAGCGGGCCGCCGCGGCGGGCAAGCGGAAGTTTCCCCGGATGCCGCTGAGTTGATCTCCTGACGTACGGTCTGCCCATGAGCGAACACACCCAATACACCAAGCTGATCGGACTCCTTGAGGAGCGGGGCGCGACGTACCGCGTCATCGAGCACGAGGCGGAAGGTGCCACGGAGGCGGTGAGCGCGCTGCGCGGCAACACCCTCCAGCAGGCCGCGAAGTGCATCGTGGTGATGGTGAAGATCGGCAAGAAGACGAAGCGGTACGTGCTCGCGGTGGTGCCCGGTGACCGCCGCGTCGATCTGAACGCGGTCAAGCAGCTGCTCGGCGGGACGTACGCCGGGTTCGCCACGCAGGAGGTGGCGGAGCGGCTCGCGGGCAGCCTGAGCGGCACGATCCTGCCGTTCTCCTTCGACCCCGAGCTCGAACTGGTCGTGGATCCGGCGCTTCTCGCCCACGACGAGATCTTCTTCAACGCGGCCCGCCTCGACCGTTCGCTCGCGCTGCGGACCGCGGACTACGAGGCGATCGCCGAGCCGCGCACGGCCGCGATCGCGCAAGAGGCGGCATAGCGGACGGCATGGCGAAGGGGGCGACCGGATGATCCCGGTCGCCCCCCGTGCTCAGCCGCCTAGCGGCTGACCGCCATTACGGCTTGGGCGTGGCGTGCGGAGCGCACGTCACGTCCTTGCTGTCCAGCTTGCCGGTCAGCAGGTACGCCTCGACACGGTCGTTGAGGCACGGGTTGACCAGGTTCGTGATGCCGTGCGAGCCGGCGTCCTTCTCCGTGATCAGACGCGAACCCTTGAACCGCTTGTGCAGCTCGACCGCACCCTCGTACGGCGTGGCCGCGTCGCGGGTGGCCTGGGCGATCAGGACGGGCGGCAGGCCCTTGCCGGACTTGACCTCGACCGGCTCGTGCTGCTTGCTCTTCCAGGTCGCGCAGGGCAGGTTCATCCAGGCGTTGGACCACGTCATGAACGGGTTGTCACGGTGGATGCGGGTGTTGTCGCGGTCCCACTTCTTCCAGCTGGTGGGCCACTTGGCGTCCGCGCACTCGACGGCCGTGTACACGGCGTTGCCGTTCTCCGACGCGATGTTGCCCGCGGTGTCCGACATGTCGGGGCTGGCTGCCTCGATCAGCGGCTTGGGGTCACCCGCCACGTACTTGCTGAAGTTCGTGGCGACCTCCACCCAGGCGGAGTCGTAGTACGGAGCGCTCTGGAAGTAGCCGATGAGCTCGGCGGGTCCGACGGTGCCGCCCAGCGGCTCCTTCTTCGCCGCGGCGCGCAGCTTGTCCCAGTTGGCGCTGACCTTCTCGGCGGTGTCACCGAGGTGGAAGGTGGCGTCGTACTTGGCGACCCACTTCATCCAGTCCTTGAGGCGGACCTCGAAGGCGACGTCCTGGTCGAGGTTGGCCTCGTACCAGATCTTCTCCTTCGACGGGTTGACCACCGAGTCGACGACCATGCGGCGCACATGCGTCGGGAAGAGCGTCCCGTAGACAGCGCCGAGGTAGGTGCCGTAGGAGACGCCGAGGAAGTTCAGCTTCTTCTCACCGAGCGCGGCCCGGATGACATCCAGGTCACGTGCGGTGTTCGGCGTGGTCATGTGCGGCAGCATCTCGCCGCTGCGCTCGGCACAGCCGGCCGCGTACTCGGCGGCGAGCTTGCGCTGGGCGCTCTTGTCGGCCTCGGAGTCCGGGACCGGGTCGAGCTTGGGAGCCTTGACGAACTCCTGCGGGTCGACACAGGAGATGGGCGTCGAGTGGCCGACACCGCGCGGCTCGAAGCCCACGAAGTCGTACGCCTTGGCCGTCTTCGCCCAGAGCGGCGCCTTGGTGACGACGCGGTTGGGGAAGCGGAGGCCGGAGGCGCCGGGACCACCGGGGTTGTAGAGCAGCGCGCCCTGGCGCTCCTCCTTCGTCCCCGTGCTGCCGATGCGGTCGACGGCAAGCTTGATCTTCTTGCCGTTGGGCTTGGCGTAGTCGAGCGGGACGGTGACCCAGCCGCACTTGATCGCCTTGTCCAGGCCCCAGTCGGCGGGGCATGCCTGCCAGTCGATGCCGGCCTTGGCCGCGCGCTGCGCGGCGAGCGCGACACCGCGGGCCTCTACGCCGGTCCGCTGGCGGGCGTCAGCGCTGGTGCCGCTCCGGCGGGCGTCGGCGCTGGCGACGGGCGCCATGATCGCGCCCGCTATGAGCGAGCCCGTGATGAGCGTGCCCGCGGTGCCGAATGCTGTGGTGCGTCTCAACTGGTTCCTCCCCCTGTCGATTTCCTGTCGATTTTCGAACAGTAGGAGGATCCTGTCGGTCATCGGGTTCAGTGCGACAGACAGGGCCGCTGTTTCTTTACCAATCCGATAGGCGGTGCAGGGAACTCCGCTGAGCGGATATGCCCCCGTTCACATCAGAGTGCGCAACGCCTCGTCGAGGGCGCGGCGCACGCGCAGCGCGTCCGGCGCGACGACGGTGACGAGGACGGCGGGACCGGCGAGCGGCATACGGACCGCCCCCTCGCCGAGCAGCGCGGACCCGGGCTTGTCCTGCTCGAACTCCGGCCGTACGACGACGAGTTGCCCGATGGCGCGATGCCCGGCGAGGGCGGCGGGCCCGTCCCATCCCCCGGGCGCGCCGGGCCCGCAGGACAGCTCCTGGTCGAGCAGCGGCCGACCGGCGCGGCGCACGGTGAGGCGGCTGGTGAGCCGCCCGGGCTCTTCCCCTGTCCGCCCGAGCACCTGCTCCTCCCGCAGCACCAGGCTCGCGCTCGCGGCGAGCTCGGCCCGCGTGGTGACGCGCAGCTCGCTGCCGCGTACGGAGATCAACTGCTCGGGCAGCCAGCACAGCTCGGCGTCGTCGCCGACCGTGATCCGTACGTCGTAGCGCGCGGGCTCCTTCGACTGGCCCGGCAGCGCCAGCGTGGCCGCGGCAGAGCCGACACCAAGGCGGGCCCCCGCGTGGGCGGCGGCCTCCACGGTCAGATGGTCGCCCCCGAGTGGCGCGCTCATCGCCCCGACTAGCGTGACATGGGCGCCTGTTCCCGCCGAGCGGGTGCGGCGCACGGCGAGCGGTCCATCGCCGTCGAGCATTGGCAGGTCGGTGCCGCCCCGCCCGTTGCCCCGTGCGCCGATGCGGGCGGTGGCGCGGACCCCGGAGGGCGCGATGGCGACGGTCATGCGGACGCGGTCCAGACGGCGTACTGCTCGCGCACCCAGGCGGCGACCGGCCCGACACCCTCCTCGGACCTCAACGACTGGAATACGACGGGAAGTTCGGCGCGCTGCGCCTTGGCGTCCGCCGCCATCCGGCCCAGGTCGGAGCCGACGTGCGGCGCGAGGTCGGTCTTGTTCACGACGAGCAGATCGGCGGTGGTGACACCGGGGCCGCCCTTGCGCGGAATGTCGTCGCCGCCGGCGACATCGATCACGAAGATCTGCGCGTCGACGAGCCCCTTGGAGAAGGTGGCGGTGAGGTTGTCACCGCCGGACTCGACGAGGATAAGGTCCAGCGGCCCGACCTCGTCCTCCAGATCCTCCACGGCCTCCAGGTTGGCGGAGATGTCGTCGCGGATCGCGGTGTGCGGGCAGGCCCCGGTCTCCACGGCGGTGATCCGCTCGGGCGGAAGCACGGCTTCACGCAGCAGGAACTCGGCGTCCTCGCGGGTGTAGATGTCGTTGGTGACGACGGCGAGCGCCAGTTCGTCCCGCAACGCCTTGCAGAGCGCGGCGACGGTGGCGGTCTTGCCGGACCCGACGGGCCCCCCGAGCCCGATCCGCAGGGCACGGCGACGCCCGTCGGGCCGGTGGGCGTCGGCACTGACGGCGGTGGCTTCGTCGTGGGAGTGATTGAGGTGCATGATGCGACTCCTATGGTTCAGCAGTTCATTTCGCCCTGTGCGGCGGCCACTTCAAGCCCCCCGGGGGGCGATGTCTACGACGCGAACAAGCGCACGGGCCACGCCGCATGAGCCTCGGCGCCCAGCTCCAGCAACGGCGCGGAAGCCGCGGGCAGCGCATCGACACCCTCGTCGACAGCGCATCGCGCCGCTTCCGCTGCTGCCCG
This sequence comes from Streptomyces sp. NPDC086554, assembly GCF_040686095.1. Classification (NCBI taxonomy): domain Bacteria; kingdom Bacillati; phylum Actinomycetota; class Actinomycetes; order Kitasatosporales; family Streptomycetaceae; genus Streptomyces; species Streptomyces sp. NPDC086554. Next base: position 38,784 of record NZ_JBFBJK010000037.1, on the reverse strand, counting down.
AGCAACAAGATCGAGCTCAGGCGCAAGCCGGGCCAACACCCCCGTGGCGTCAAAGGGATCAAGGCTCAGCAACCGCACCGTCGCGGTCGCGGGCCCGCCGACGCATTCGTACGCGGAGCAGTACGCGGCGTCCACGGGATCCAGGCCCGCCGCCCGCGCGGCAAGGCCGAGGACGATCGGCTGGTGCGCGCCCTTGGGCCGGGCGGCGGCCAGTTGGTCAAGCGCGGGGTCGGGCCACGCCGCCCGCGCCGCCCGCATCATCTGCCGCCCGAGCCGCCGCCCGGCCACCCGCAGCGCGGGCGACGGCGTACGGGCGTCGGTGGCCTCGTCAAGGTCCAGCGGATCGAGCCCGAGAGCGGCGGCCGCCGCCAGCGCGGCGGAGACGAGCCCCGTCGTGTGCAGCCGCCCCCGGCAGAAGGTCTCCAGGCTCGCGGCCCCGCTGACCCGCCCCGCCTTGACGGCCTCCTCCGCCCCGCCGGAGTGCGCGTGTCCTCCGGCGGGAAAGCGGCCGTCGGCCAGGACGAGAAGCGCGGCCCTAGACATGACGTACCACCGCCATCAGAACAGGAAGTACCGCTGGGCCAGCGGCAGTTCGGCGGCGGGTGACGGTTCGACCAGCTCCCCGTCGATGGTGACGGCGAAGCTGTCGGGAGCGACCTCCACCCGCGGCAGGGCGTCGTTCTCGCGCATGTCCGCCTTGGTACGCCCCCGCGTGGAGCGGATCGCGGTGAACTCCTTGGCGAGGCCGAGCCGTTCGGGCAGCCCGTCGTCCAGCGCGGACTGGGTCACAAAGTTGACCGAGTTAAGACCGGGAGCCGTCCCCCGCGCACCGAACATCGGCCGCGGAAGGACCGGCTGCGGCGTGGGTATGGAGGCATTGGCGTCGCCCATCTGCGCGTACGCGATCTGCCCGCCCTTGATGACGACCTGCGGCTTGACGCCGAAGAACGCCGGGTCCCACAGCACGAGGTCGGCGAGCTTGCCGGTCTCCACCGAGCCGATCTCGTGGTCGATGCCCTGCGCGACGGCCGGGTTGATCGTGTACTTGGCGACATAGCGACGTGCGCGGCGGTTGTCCGCGCGGGCGTCCCCCGGCAGGAAGCCGCGCCGGCGCTTCATCACGTGCGCGGTCTGCCAGGTCCGCATGACGACCTCGCCGACGCGCCCCATGGCCTGCGAGTCCGACGACATGATCGAGATGGCGCCGATGTCGTGCAGGATGTCCTCGGCCCCGATGGTGGTGGGCCGGATGCGCGATTCGGCGAAGGCGAGGTCCTCGGGGACCGCCGGGTTGAGGTGGTGACAGACCATCAGCATGTCGAGGTGTTCCTCGACGGTGTTGACGGTGTGCGGCCGGGTCGGGTTGGTGGAGCTCGGCAGCATGTTCGGCAGCGACACCGCCGTGATCATGTCCGGGGCGTGCCCGCCGCCCGCGCCCTCGACGTGGAAGGCGTGCAGGGTGCGGCCCGCGACGGCGCCGAACGTGGCGTCGACGAAGCCCGCTTCGTTGAGGGTGTCGGTGTGGACGGCGAGTTGGGCGCCGGTGTCCTCGCAGACGTTCAGACAGGCGTCGATGGTCGCGGGCGTCGCGCCCCAGTCCTCATGGATCTTGAAACTGACGGCTCCGGCCCGGAGTTGGGCGTGCATGGACTCGCTGGAGACCGTGTTGCCCTTGCCGAGGAAGCCGATGTTGACGGGGCTGGACTCCATCGCCGCGAACATCCGCGCCAGGTGCCAGGATCCGGGGGTGATCGTGGTCGCCTTGCTGCCCTCGGCGGGCCCCGTACCGCCCCCGATGAGGGTGGTGACGCCCGAGGCGAGGGCCTCGTCGACGATGGTCGGCGAGATGAAGTGGATGTGGGTGTCGATGCCGCCCGCGGTGAGGATCTTGCCGTTGCCCGCGAGGACTTCGGTCTCCGGTCCGATGACGAGATCGGGATGTACACCGTCCATGGTGTCCGGGTTGCCGGACTTGCCTATGCCGGTTATTCGGCCGTCGCGGATGCCGATGTCCGCCTTGACGATGCCCCAGTGATCGATGATCACGGCGCCGGTGATGACCGTGTCGGGTGTGCCTTCGGCGCGGGTCGCACGGGACTGCCCCATCGACTCGCGGATGACCTTGCCGCCGCCGAACACCGACTCGTCACCGGAGCGTCCGGGTCCGCCGGAGCGGTCCTCCTCGATCTCGACGAGGAGGTCGGTGTCGGCGAGCCGGATCCGGTCGCCCGTGGTGGGGCCGAACAGATCGGCGTACGCGGCACGGGACAGCTCAGGCATCGAGGGCACCTCCGGTCTCACCGCGCAGGCCGGGCACGATGCGCTTGCCGGCCAGCGGGACGAGTTCGACGTCGACGGGGATTCCGGGCTCGAAGCGCACGGCGGTGCCGGCGGCGATGTTGAGTCGCTTGCCGTGCGCTGCCGCACGGTCGAAGTCCAGACCGGGGTTGGCCTCGGCGAAGTGGTAGTGGGAGCCGACCTGGATGGGGCGGTCGGCGGCGTTGAGGACGGTGAGGGCGGTGGTCGCGCGGCCCTCGTTGTAGGCGACGGGCTCGTCGGCGAAGAGGATCTCGCCGGGGATCAGCGGGTGCACCGAAGTCATGGCTCAGGAACCCCCGTCAGACGATCGGGTCGTGGACGGTGACGAGCTTGGTGCCGTCCGGGAAGGTGGCCTCGACCTGGACGTCGTGGATCATCTCGGGGATGCCGCTCATGACGTCGTCGCGGGTGAGCACCTTGCGCCCCGACGACATCAGTTCGGCGACGGTACGGCCGTCGCGGGCGCCCTCGAGAATGTGCGAAGTGATCAGGGCGATCGCCTCGGGGTGGTTGAGCAGCAGCCCCCGCGCCCTTCGCTTCTCGGCCACGTCGGCGGCCACATGTATGAGCAGTCTCTCCTGCTCGTGCGGGGTCAGTCGCACGCTTCCCACCTCACAGTCCTCGCTCCGGACCGTGCGGGGTCCGGCTGCCGCGGCCACCGCGACGGATATAGATGTAACACACAGGCATTGCGCTGGATCTTGCGCACCCCGGTTACGAAAACCCCTGGTGGCGTGGCGTCGCAGGCTAGTTGGGCGGAGTTTCAGCGAGGTTAACCAGTACTTGACCGTTCGATGACCGTCAGCTGGGCTCGCCCATACTCATCAGGCCCCGCAGCCCGTCCTGCAGCGCTTCGACCGGGACCTCCTCGAAGAGCGCCAGCTGGGCGGCGAACCCCTGGGCCGCCGCGATCATCGCCCGCGCCACATGGTCGGCGGGGATGTCGGCGCGCATCATGCCCGCCGCCTGATACCCCTCGACGATCTTCACCCAGGCCGACCGGACCCTGGTGTACCCGTCCCTCATGACGGCGGCCAGCTCGTCGTTGCGGAGAGTCTCCGCCCATACTTGGAGGATCAGCCGCGGGAAGTACGGGACCTCCCCGTCGGCCTCGCCCGTCCTCCGGCTGAGCACCTGCGTGAGCGCCCGGCCGACCAGCACGTCCGGCGGAGGCGGCGGCGTCTCCTCGGCGGCCGCCTCGAAGGTGCCCTGGATCCATTCCAGGACCTCCCCGACGATCGCCCCGATCAGCTCCTCCTTGCCCCGGAAATAGCGGTAGACCGCCCCGGCCGAGAGGCCGACCTCCTTGAGCACGTCCTGCATGGAGGTGGCATGGAAGCCATTGCGGGCGAAGCAGAGGGCGGCGCCGTCGAGGATCTGGCGGCGGCGTGCGTCGAGGTGCTCTTGGGATACGCGGGCCATACCACTCAACGTAAAACGAACATTCCTTCTTGACAAGCGAAGGGACCCGTCGCACAGTGAGGACATCCCGTAAAACGAACGATCCTTCTCTTTAAATTTTCCCTGGATCGACAAGCACGCACAAGCAGGCACAAGCAGCACGCACGAGCACGCCCGAGCACGCACCCCAAGAAGGAGCCCGGCCATGTCCTCCCCGTCCGCCACCACCCCGCCCCCGCAGGGCCGCCGCGTCGTGACGGTCGCCCTTCTGGTCTCCGCGCTCGTGGCGCTCGCCCTGTGGGCCTTCGCCTGGCCGGCGGCCAGGACCGCCCCCCGCGACCTGCCCCTGGGCGTCGCGGGACCCGCCGCGGCGACCGCCCCCGTCGAGTCGCAGCTGAAGGAGCGCGAGGGCGCTTTCGACATCCATCGGTACGCCGATGAGGCCGCGGCCCGCGACGCCATCGAGGACCGGGCCGCATACGGAACGGTGGTCGTGACACCGCAGGGGATGAAACTCCTGACCGCGACGGCGGCGAGCCCGGTGGTCGCCCAGCTCCTGCAGCAGGCCGTGGCCGGTCAGGCCCCGCAGGGCGTCGAGGTGACCACCGACGACGTGGTGGCCGCGCCGGCCGCCGATCCACGGGGCTCCGCCCTGGGCGCGAGCGTCCTTCCGCTGGCGATCGCGGGCGTCGCCGCCGGGTCGGCCGTGACGCTGCTCGGCCTGCGCGGCATGCGCTCGGTGGCCGCCCTGGTCCTGACCGCCGCTGCGGTCGGCGCGGTCGGCGCCGCCGTGACGCACAGCTGGCTCGGCGTGCTGACCGGCAACTGGTGGGCGGAAGCAGGGGCGTTGGGCCTCTCCGCCCTCGCGGTGAGCGGCACCGTCGCCGGGTTCGCCGCCCTGCTCGGCCCGGCGGGCATCGGGGTCGGCGCGCTGACGATGGTCCTGCTGGGCAACCCGTTCTCCGGAGTGACCTCCGCCCCGCAGCTGCTGCCCGAACCGGTCGGCCTCATCGGCCAGTTGCTGCCGCCCGGCGCAGGCAGCTCCCTGCTGCGCTCGGTCTCCTTCTTCGACGGCGCGCGCATCACGGGCCCCGTCATCACCCTCACCGTCTGGGCGCTGCTCGGGCTGACGGCCGTGGCGCTCGGCTCGCTCCGCGGCCGCGCGACCCCGGAGAGCACCGAGCCGACCCCGGCCCGGGAGGCGGTGCCTGCCTGCTGATCCGGCACCGCACACAGACGGCCGTACGCCCCCGCTGTAGCGGACGGGGGTGTACGGCCTTGGTGTGTTCCGCGCCCAAAGGCGGTGCGGCTACGAGGCGTTGGGCCCCCGGTGCTCCGCGGCGATCCCGAAGCGCTGCTGCCGGCCCGCGCCGGACGACGACGTGGAGTGCACCGACGAGACGGAGCTGACCACCTGCTCATCGGCTGCGTCCGGAAGCTCCTGCAGCCGCTCCAGGTCGGCGGCGGAGACCAGGGCCACGAGCGGCTTGCCGTGCCGGGTGACGACCACCCGCTCACCGCCGTAGACAACGCGGTTGATCAGATCGGCGAGCTCTGCTCGGGCTTGCGTCACCGGAATCTCGTAGGCCATGCCCCCCAGCTTAACCGCCACCCGCCCCCGCAGCGTCACGCTGCGTAACCTCCTTCGCACAGTACGGCTGAGCCGCCGACGAGAAGTCCGCACCGTGTTATGTGATCCTCAGTGGGGGAACCCGTCGCGCGTCCGGGTGCCGGCCATGCGACGGCCCCGGCTGAGCCGCCGATCCGCGAGAGGAGTGATCTGATGCCCGCGGGATCGAACAAGAAGCGCGAGCGGCAGTACGAGCACATCAAGGAGAGCGCCGAGCAGCGAGGTGAGTCCACGCGCCGGGCGAAGGAGATCGCGGCCCGCACGGTGAACAAGGAGCGTGCCCGCTCCGGCGAGTCGAAGACCGCCAGTAAGACGTCCACGCGCGACCGCATGTCCGCGTCGGAGCGCGGCGGACACCGCTCGCACACAGGCGCTGAGGGCCCCACCAAGGACCAGCTGTACGCGGAGGCGAAGAAGCGCAACATCGACGGCCGCTCCTCCATGAACAAGCAGGAGCTGAAGAAGGCGCTCGGCCGCTGATCCTGCGGCCGCCGATCCTGGCTGATCCTGGCTGATCCTGTCGACGAGGCCGAAAGCTACTCCCGGGGCAGCAACGGCCCCAGCGGCCCGAGGTCCAGATTGAGGTCCTCCGGCCGCAGGCCGTATCGCTCGCGCAGTTCGGTCATGCGGTCGTCGAGGAGCATCAGCGTCAGACCGATGCGCTCCTCCTGGTCCTCGGTCAGCTCTCCCGTGTCGAAGCGCCGCAGGGCCTGCCGCTCCATGAGCTGACGCAGCAGCTCCACGACGGTCAGCACGAGCTTGACCAGGTCGCGCTCCACTGTGTCCGGGTCCAGGTCCAGCCGATTCCGTCCGGCCGTCCGCCGGTCGTTCATGTCAACTCCCGCCACGGTGCGGGAACTTGTGCGTTCACCGAGCTGATGAGGGCGTTCAGGTCGATACGGACCAGATCGACGTCCGCGATCCGCAGGGTCAGGTCCCCGGTGATCACGACTCCGCCCGCGAGCAGCCGGTCGAGGAGGTCGACCAGGGCGACCTCACGGCGTTCCACGACGGTCATGCCGCGCCTCCCCCACGGTGTCGTCCGTGTCGTCCGTGTCGCCGTCCAGGCCCGCGAAGGAGTACGCGGCCCACGGCCCTGTGAGTTCCACCCGCAGTCCGGGGGCTTCCTCGTCCTGCGTGTCCTGCGTACGGCCCACCAGTTCCACGAAGGCCTCCGAGCGTGAACGAGGCACCAGATAGGCCGCGTTGAGCACGTTGCGGCCGGACGCCCGGGAGAGGGCCGCGGCCTGCGGGGCGTGCAGCCGGGCGTCCTCCGCGGATGCGGACAGCGTGTCGTGCAGTCGGCGCGCGAACTTCTCGGCCCTCTGCCACATCTCGTCATGGGCGTGCGTACGCAGTCGGCGCCGACGCAGATAGTCCCTGCCGGTCGCCGCCTTCTCCGGCGGCCCGGTCGACTCGGCCGACTCGGCGGCCTCCGGCTCGGCGTAGACCTTGACGCCCCATTCCACCCGGCCGTCGAGCCGGGCAAGCACCCGCCGGAACGCTTGCTCCCGCGCCTCCATCATCACGCGTACCCCCGCGTCGTCCCGGAACACGGTGGCCAGCCGCAGCGGGAGCGGGGTGGTGACCGCGGTGAGCGCGTCGATCACGCCCTGATGGGCCCGCGCGGTCGCGCTCAGCCACTCCAGGTCCTCCAGATGGCGACGGAGCGGCTCCTCGGCGAAGTCCCGCTCCGGGACCTGACTCACGACGGCGATCAGACCGTGGTGCGGCAACTGGCCCGGGGGCGAGCCGGCGACGCCCGTGACGTCGGCCTGGAGCGCTGCGCCGAAGGGGCGGCAGACGGCGTAGACGTAGCGCAGGCCGGTCATGAGGACTCCCCCTCCAGTTGAGCGAGGTGCGCACGCAACTCGGCGTTCTCTCGGGCGAGTTCGTGGCGGTGCGCGCGGGACGAGAGCGCCGGGTCGTCCTCCCACCAGTCGATTCCCATCTCCTTCGCCCTGTCGACGGAGGCGACGATCAGCCGCAGTTTGATGGTGAGCAGTTCGATGTCGAGCAGATTGATCCGGATGTCGCCCGCGATCACGACTCCCTTGTCGAGCACCCGCTCCAGGATGTCCGCGAGGTTCGCGCCGCTGCCCTGCCCGTACGGCTCGGGGATCCGGCCGGCCGTCGTCATCGGCGACTCCCGCCGTCGTCCGTTCCCGCGCCGGTGCGAAGGCCGATGTCCAGGCGGTCGAGCAGTTCGTCCTCCTGGCCCTCGAATTCCTCCTCATCGATCTCGCCTGCCACGAGCCGCCGCTCGAGAAGGGCGAGTTCGGCCCGGACGGCCGCCGGATCGTAGTACTGCCGCTCGGCCTCGGCAAGGACCTGCCTCACCGCCCAGAGGCTGCCGCGCACCGGTGCGAACGGCAGCAGCAGCACCTCGCCGATCAGTCCCATGGGCTCACACCGGCTCGGCGGGGCCGGGCTCGACGAAGCTGTACGGCGGCAGCGGCCCGTTGACGCGCAGTTCGACGTGCGGAAGCGTCTCGCGGACCTCCTCCACGGCCCCGAGGAACTCCTCGGCCGAAGCGCGTTCCACCAGGAACGACACATTGGCCAGCCAGCCCGTGGAGTCGGGACCGGCACTGACGGCCTCCGCCGCAGGCTCAAGCGCGCGTTGCAGCTTCACGGCGTCCTCGGCCTCCCGGCCCTTGACCGCGGCGACGACCATCTCGCCGAGCCGCAGCCGCTGTTCGTAACTACCGCCGCCCGCTGCCCGGTTGGCCTCGGTGAGCGCCCGCAACTCGGGGCTCTCGGCCATCACGCGGTGGAGCGCGGCCGCCTCGTCATGGTTCGCCTTGATGTTGTACTCGACCTTGCCCGCCAGCGTCCTCAGCCGCTCGTGGTAGTGCTCGGCACGCTCCGCGAGGACGCTCGTGACGGCCGCGTCGTCCGGTGCGACGCTGCCGAACCGCATCGGAAGCACCGCGCCTGCCGCAGCCGCTTCGTTCAACACGCTCTGGTGGGCGAGCAGGTTGTTGCGCTTGGGGCGCAGCCCCTCGGGCGCGTCACTGACGACCGCCGCAAGTTCGCCTTCCTTGATCACACGCACGGGGCGCGGCGGCTTTCCCACTCCGTCCATGCCCGCGGGGAGCGAGGGGTGCGAACATGCGGCGATGCCATAGACGTACGTACTCATTCCGGCTCCTTCCTGCTGTGTGCGGGCGTGGCCTTGCGGGTCTCGGAGATCCCGGTGAGCTCGCCCACGACGTCGGGGTGCCCGGGGATCTTGTGCGGGCCGGCCTCCAGGTCGAGGCGGTTGCACGCCTCGGCGAAGCGCAGATAGGTGTCGACACTGGCCACGACCACACGTACGTCGATCTTCAGGATCTCGATGCCGACGAGGGAGACGCGTACGAACACATCGATGACGAGCCCCCGGTCGAGTACGAGCTCCAGAATGTCGTACAGGCCGCTGGTGCCACCGCTTCGGGCTTGTTGTGCCGGAGGAACGGCCATGCCGACCGCTCGTCCTCGGCCTTCTCCGTCGAGACCGCCGGGCCCATGTGCGTCGGCCCGCCCGCGTTCGTAGCGACGGATGCGCCGGTATCCGGTGAGCCCGCCCTGCGGGTCGAGGTCCACCTGATAGCTCGCCAGGAGACTCGTCGTGTCGGGGATCCTGGCGAGTTCCAGGACCTCGATCTCCAACGCCCAGCCGTCCTCGGTCTGTTCGAAGGACGACACGGACTCGGCGGTCATCCCGGTGAGCTCGGCGAGCTGGGCGCGCGCCTGGCGCAGTACTTCCATGGGGCCCGGCGGGCCGTCCGCGGCGCCGCTTCCCGTCCGGGGTGAACTCTTCGAGTTCTGCTGGCTCGTGGTCTTCGTCCGTGCATCGGAGGGTCTGTTCGTCATGGCCACCTCGGACTCCGAGTGGCCCGCAACCCGTTGGCCAAACCTGGTGACATGCGCGAGACGGGCCAGCGGTCGGTCCTGGTTCCGGCACCGTCGTCGCCGTACCGTCGGGTTCACCGAAGCCGAAGAGAGAGCGGTGCCAGACGTTCACGCGGGGAGGCTGGTTCGTGCCGCACCTGGACGAGGAGTTCGAGCGGCTCGCCGGCACCTGGCTCGGCGAGGCGGATGCGCTCCTGTTCGGCCGCCGCACCTACCAGAACTTCGCGCGGGACTGGCCGCAGATGACCGACCACCCGTTGGCCGGGATCATGAACGGCCTGCAGAAGTACGTGGCCTCCGACACCCTGACCAAGGCCGACTGGAACCCGACCACCATCCTGTCCGGCGACGTCCCCGCTCAGGTCGCCGAGGTGAAGCGGCGGCCCGGGCGGGAGCTGCAGATCCACGGCAGCGCCCGGCTCGCCCAGTCCCTGCTTGCCGCCGGGCTCGTCGACACGTTGCGGCTCGCGATCGCCCCGGTCGTGGTGGGCAGCGGCCGGCGCCTGTTCCCGGACGGCGGCGCACCGGCCGGTCTGCGGCTCATCAGTCATCAGACGACACCGAGCGGCCTGTCGGTGCATGTCTTCGAATCGACGGGGCTTCCGGAGTACGGGAGCTACGGAACCGACGCGTAGCTCGCTGAAGCGGCGTCCACCGGGGTCAGGTGCGCGGCCCTTGCGTGAGCCGTGCGACCTGCTTGTCGATCACCACGTCGAGCGGGAACCCGGGGTTGCGCCGAGCGTTGCGGTCGCTCATGTTCACGGTGAGGGCGCCCACCCGCACGAAGGTCTGACGGTCGGTCAGCACGGTGTCATCCGGGCCGTCCATGCTCAGGTCGAAGGCGACCGCCTCGTCGCCCAGAGCCGGCGCCTTCGCCACGGTGATACGGGAGTTGAGCTTCTGGTCCGGGGTCGTCCCCACCAGCGTCTTGCAGGTCTTGAGCCCCTTCTTGAGCCCCCGGAACTGCTCCGCCGCCCCCTTGCCGGCATACGAGGCCAGCCAGGTCCTGCCGCCACTGGTCGTCCTTCCACCAGAAGTCCTGGATCACGGACGTGGCAGCGTCGTGCGAGACGAGGGCGTCGAACACGTCCTGGCACCCCGGGCCCGGCACCAGAACCCGCGGATCGTACTTGGGAACGGGACCCTGTACGGGCGCGCTGTCCACCTGCGGCACTTCTCCCTCCCGCAGCAGGAGGGACTTCAACTTCGCGGCCGTCAGCGGCCGGGAGGAAGAGGGCGACGGCGACACGGACGCCGGTGCCGTGTCCTTCGCCTTCGGAGCGTCGGCCGAACCCTTCGGGGCGTCGGGCGAACCCTTCGCGTCGGGCGAATCTTTCGGCAAGCACCCCGTGGCCACGACGAATATCGCCGCGACCATCGCCGTACCTGCCGCTCTGCGGCACCTCGTCCACCCCACCGCTGCCCCCGTGATCCTCTTCGCCTGCGACGGGCAGACACTACGGCCCCGCGGCTCGTTCGGCCAACGCGCCAACAGGTCTTTCACGTCTCCGGGTCGGCCTCCCGGGCCACCCTCTCCAGGCGGCTGCGATGGTTCTCCCACCACGCCGTGTCGTGCGACGGCAGGCTGTCGTTGCCCTTGTTCATGCCCACGGCGCCGTCGATGAGTTCCCGGACGATGTCGGCGTGCCCGGCGTGCCGGTGCGTGTCGGCGATCACGCGCACCACGGCATGATGCAGCGTCACCTCGTCCCTGCCACTCGGCCACCACGGCACTTTGCCGATCGTGTCCAGCTCCAGGGCATCGAGCGTCGCGTCCGCGTGTGCCCATGCGCGGCGGTAGAGCTGCACGATGTCCTCACGTGACTCGTCGGCGGTGGCCCACATGTCCGCGTTGCCCTCGGCACCGTCATCGAGCCAGGGCAGCGGCTCGCCCGACGGGCGCCCGAACGTGTCGCCGAGATAGCCGAGTTCCACGCCCGCCGTGTGCTTCACCAGGCCCAACAGGTTGGTGCCTGTCGGGGTCAGCGGGCGGCGGATGTCGTACTCGCAGAGCCCTTCGAGCTTCCACAGCAGGGCGTCGCGGGCGGTCTGCAGGTAATGGCCGAGGTCGGCCTTGGGATCCGTTGAGGTCATGCGCGCCAGTCTGCCGCTCACGTGATCTTTGTCCACCGCTTTCACTCACCGTCGCCGACCCTTATTACGTACGTCCTGTACATTTTCTACAGGAAGCCACGGGCCGGTGCGGCCGGCCCCGGGAAGAGGAGTGACGTGCCATGAACCGACCGTCCGCCCGCTACGTCCTGCCCGAGTTCACCGAGCGCACCAGCTCGGGAAAGCGGACTCTCGATCCGTACTCGAAGCTGCTCGAGGAGCGCATCGTCTTCTTGGGCACCCCGATCGACGACACCTCGGCCAACGATGTGATGGCGCAGTTCATGCACCTCGAATACCTGGCGCCGGACCGCGACATCTCGCTCTACATCAACTCCCCCGGCGGCTCGTTCAGCGCGATGACGGCGATCTACGACACGATCCGCTTCGTCACCTGCGACGTGGAGACGACCTGCCTGGGTCAGGCCGCGTCGGCGGCCGCGGTCCTGCTCGCCGCCGGCACCCCCGGAAAGCGCCACGCGCTGCCCGGCGCCCGGGTGTTGATCCATCAGCCCTCGATCACCGAGCCGATCCAGGGGCAGACCTCGGACCTCGCGATCCAGGCGGCCGAGCTCCAGCGCACCCGTGCGCTCCTGGAGGAACTCCTCGTACGGCACACGGGACAGAGCCCGGAGCGCATCGCGGCGGACATCGAGCGGGACAAGATCCTCAGCGCGCCCGATGCGCTCGCGTACGGCCTGGTGGACCGGATCATCCCCAGCCGCAAGGACTCGCTCCTCGGCAGCAAGGATTCGCTCCGCGCCCCGGACGCGAGGTGAGCCGGTGATGCTGCCACCCGAACTGCCTCCGCTGCCCGCACTGACCCGCGCCGAGGGCGAGTTGATCGACCGGTACCTCGAAGTGGTCGATCTGCTGGGCCGGATCAACCCCGCCCGCGCGTCCGACACGTACGGCGGTCTGCGCGCCGCCCAGGCCCTGGTCGCCAGCGCCACCGCGCTGCGGGACGCGCTGACGCTGATGCACCAGCGGGGCGAGAGTGCCGTGCACGCACCGACGTTGGCCCGGGCGCTGCGCGTACTCGACGGGGAGCGGCGGTCCTGCCGGGTCACCGTGCCGCCCCCTTCGGCGCCCTGATTCCCCCTCAAGTCGGCTGCCCGGCAGGTCCGCAGCGTCCGGGGCCGGTCTCAAACGGACCAGACGGGCTACCCCGTTCGGCGTAGCAGGTCGTCGTCAACGGGGTCGGTCACAGTTGCGTCAGCGGTGTACGCGACGGCCGGAATGTCTCCTTCCGGTGCTGGTAGAGCGATCGTCGAGCCCTTCGAAGGGTGCCCTTATCCGGCGTTGTCCACCTGAACGGTTCAGCCGTGAGGAGCCTCACAAAACGCCGTTTCGGCTCGGTTTTCGGGCCGTTGACGGGTCAAGATCCCTTCCGACGACAAGCCCCCGCCACAGCGGCGGGGCGGTCCGGGCGGACGCCGAGTCCTGCCGCCGCCCGGATGCCCGGTCGACATCGGTGCACCGGCAGGAGTGGAGGACCCAGGCACGACGGGTCGGTCCGGACGGTCCGGACAACGGCCCTTGGGGTGAAGCCGCACACCGCGGCCGGGCAACTTTGTCAGCCCGAATCCGACAGGTCATCCTTCACAGGCGGCTGACGAAGGGTTGCGCATGACCGCGCTGAATCATGTTCCGTCGCTGCTCACCAGGGCCGGTTGCGCATCGGCTCTCACGCTCGCCGTCGTCGGCGGCACCCTCGTGGCCCCAGGGCTCACGACGGAGGCCCAGGCCGCGACACACGGAACGAAGGCCCTGAAGATCGCAGCGTCCAAGAAGGGCTCGCCCTACCGCTACGGAGCCACGGGGCCCAACCGGTTCGACTGCTCGGGCCTGACGCTCTACTCGTTCAAGCGCGCCGGCAAGAAGCTCCCACGCACCGCCGCACAGCAGTACAACAAGACCCGGCACATCTCCGCGTCCAACCGCTCCCGCGGTGACCTGGTCTTCTTCCACTCCGGCCGGAACGTCTACCACGTCGGCATCTACGCGGGTAAGGGCCGGATCTGGCACGCCCCGAAGTCGAACACCGTGGTGCGGCTCGAGAAGATCTGGACCAAGAGCGTGTCGTACGGCAGGGTGCGCTGACCTGCCGCCGGGCGGCGGCGGCCGGCCACTCGGCCGGCGTCGTCGCCCGGCGCGTCCGCCACGCGTGGGGCGCGCCGACCCGGATACTCGTGCGGCATGGCCGACGACAGTGGCTCCCACGCCGCTCACGACAACCGTAACGAGACGCCCTTCGAGCGTGCGGACCGCAACTTCTCGGAGATTCTCCAGGAGTTGAGGGTCACGCAGACCGGCGTGCAGATCCTCTTCGCGTTCCTGCTGACCCTCGCCTTCACGCCGCGCTTCCCGTCCCTGGACGACATGCAGCGCGCCACCTACGTCACCACGCTGCTGCTCGCCGTCCTTGCGGCGGCCTTGTTCACGGCGCCGGCCGCGGTGCACCGGGCGCTGTTCCAGCAGCACTCCAAGCCGCTGATCGTGCGGGTCTCTTCGCATCTCGCCAGGGCCGGCATGGCGGTCCTGATGTTCGCCCTCGCCGGGTCCGTGCTCCTGGTCGTGGACGTGGCGGTCGGCCGCACCGGCGGGATCATCGCGAGCGCGGGCACGCTCGTTGTGTGCGTGGGCCTGTGGGGCGTGCTCCCCCGCCTGCTCCCCCGCCTGGCGCGCCGCGCGGCCGCACGGCAGGACGTCACGCGAGAGCCGCCTCGATGAGCAGCACCAGGCCGAGGACGCTCAACGCGCCGCCGGTGACACCCTCGATCGCCCGGGCGGTGCGCGGTCGGCGCAGCCGGCGACCGAGCCGGTCCACCAGGAGCGCGACGACCGGGAACCATACGAGGGCGAGCGCGACGATGATGGACGCGAGCAGCAGCGTCCTGGGCATCGCGGGGCTGCCCGCGGGCACGAACTGGGGCAGCACGCTGAGGAACGTGATGGGCGCCTTGGGGTTGAGGGCATTGGTGAGGAAGCCCTGTCGCAGGCTGCCGCCCGACTCCTGCGGCTCATCCCCCTGCGCACCGGCACTCCGCTGCGGCCGCGCCGCCGACCGCAGGGCGCGGTAGCCCAGGTAGAGCACATAGCCGCCGCCGACGATCTGCAGCGCGCGGAAGAGCGTGGGCACCGCCGCGAGCACCGCCGCGACACCGGCCACCGCGAGCGCCGTATGCACCAGGAGCCCGCCCGCGACACCGATCGCGCAGGTGACCCCGGCGCGGCGGGAAGCCAGGGCGTTGCGCACCACGACGGCGAAGTCGGCGCCCGGCATGGCGACCATGCCCGCGGCGACTCCGGTGAAGGCGACCAGTTGTGCGTCCATGGCCCCCAGCCTGCCGTTCTTCTGCCTTCAGCAGGTATATGGAATATCCTGGGTCTGCCTTAAGCAGGCGTTTACCCCCCACGTCGACGGCCGGGCCGACCCGGCGTCAGCACCTGCACCGGGAGACACCATGTACGACCCGACGCGGCTCGCCGCACTGGTGGCGGTCTCCGAGGCCGGGTCGATCACCCGCGCCGCCGAGCGCCTCGGCTACACCGTGCCCGCCCTCTCCCAGCAGCTGGCCAAGCTGGAGCGGGAGGCGGGGACCCCCTTGCTGGTCCGGCATCACCGCGGGGCGCGGCTGACCGGCGCGGGCGAGCTGCTGCTCACCCGGGCGCGCCGGGTCCTGGACGAGATGGAGCGGGCGCGGCACGAACTGGCGCAGCTCGCGGGCCTGTCCGGCGGCCGACTGCGCGTGGGGACCTTCACCACGGCAGGCATCCATCTGGTGCCGCCCGCACTGACCGCGTTCCGCCGCGCCCATCCGGACATCGAGCTGACGCTGCGGGGCTATGAGCCGCCGCTCGGGGTGGCGGCCGTGGCGGCGGGCGAGGTCGACCTGGCGCTCACGCACACTTACGAGCCGTCGGATCCGGTGCCGTTGCCCGCGTCCGTGAGCGCGGAGCCGGTCCTGGTCGAGGAGTTGGTCCTGGTGACCTCGCCCGGGCACGCGCTCGCGGGCGTCTCGTCGCGGCTGCCGCTCGCCGAGCTCGCCGGGCAGCCGCTGATCAGCATGGCGCCGACGCATCCGCCACGCCACGGCGTGGAGTCGGCGCTCACGCGGGCCGGGGCGAGCCCCTCGGTGCTTGTCGAGACGCCGGGCTACGCGCTGGTGTGCGCGCTGGTCAGCGCCGGGCTCGGCGTCGCCGTCGTACCGGAGATGGTGGCCCGGACGGCGGCCACTCCGGTGGGGGTCCGGCCGCTGGAGCCGGGAAACCTCCGCCGTACGATCTCGGTGGTCCACCGCAGTGACGGGTCGCATCCGGCGGCCGACACCTTCCGGGCCCTGCTCCGTGGGGCGTTCGGGCGCTCAGCGGGTTGAGGTCGAGGGCGCCTGCGCCTCGCCCCGGACCGCCGCCGTCCACGGCAGTGCGATCCAGACGGTCTTGCCGCCCTCGGGGGTGGGGGTGACCGAGAGTCTGCCGCCGCATTCGGCGGTCAGCCAGCGGATGATGACCATGCCGCGGCCGTTGTCCTGCTGGACGGCGGCGGGCAGCCGCTTGGGGTAGCGGGGGTGACTGTCGGTGACGCCGATGCGCAGCTGCTCCTCCCGGTCCAGTTCGATACCCACGGTGAAGGTGGGCGACTGCCCTAGGGTGTGCTGTACGGCGTTGGTGGCGAGTTCGGAGACGATGAGCCTGACGGTGTCGGCCACTTCCGCGTCGCCGGGCAGGCCCCACTCCGTGAGGACGTTCGACACGTACTTCCGGGCCGCGGAGACCGAGGCAGGATCGCTCGGCAGAGTGACGGATGCTTCCTGAAGGTCTGCCATGGCGACGCTGTCCCTTTCCCACCGGGGCTGGACTCCGACTCGTAGCGGAAGGCACGAGGACAGTCCCGGAATGGTGCTTCGCGCCAGACTGCCACTACTGGGCCCCTCACGTGTGGCGATCCACCGAGATGTGCATATATCTGTCGCTCAAAGCGGTGAACTCTGCTACGGCAGACCGTATTTGGGCGCGAGACCGGCACTTCCTCTACTGTCGCCCGTGAGAGGTCGTGGGGAGGCCGGAAAAGGAAGCTCCGTCGGAAAGGAGACGGACATGCAGCACGGTCCCGCGGTGCGCCGCCGCAAGCTCGGCGCCGAACTGCGCGCGCTGCGCACACTCGCGGGGCTCACCAGCGGCCAGGCCGCGAGCCGGGTCGGCTGGCACCAGTCGAAGGTGAGCCGGATCGAGACCGGGCGTAGCGGTGTCAAGGCCGCGGACGTCCATCTCCTCCTCGACGCGTACGAGGTGAAGGATGCCCAACTCCGCCAGTTGCTGGTCGCGTTGGCGGGCGCCGACGACCGCGGCGGGCGTCACTACTGGTGGCACGCCTACCGCGGCCTGCTGCCACCGGCGTACCGCGACTTCATCAGTCTGGAATCGCAGGCCTGCCGCGTCCGCACCCTGGAGACCAATGTCGTGCCCGGTCTGCTCCAGACGCCCGACTACGCGCGAGCGGTGACCCGGGCCGCGCTGGACGGTCTGCCGGACGAGCAGGTGGACGCGCTGGTGGAGGTGCGCCTGGCCCGCCAGGACGTGCTGCGTGCGAGGCGGCCGCTGCGACTGAGCGTGATCCTGGACGAATCGGTGCTGCACCGCCAGGTAGGCGGAGCGCAGGTGCTCACGGGGCAATTGAAGCGGTTACAGGAGGCGGCCCAGCTGCCCCATGTGCGGTTGCAAGTGCTGCCGTTCGCCTCGGGAGAGCACAAGGGACTCCTTGGATCTTTCGTTATCTTCTCATTTCCGAACATTGCTGATCTGGATGTGGTTGTTCTCGACCACTTGACGAGTAGCCTCTACCTCGAACGGAAAGAAGACCTCCAGGCATACACGGATGCCTTCAACTCCCTTCTAGGACAAGCACTTTCAGCCGAGGAATCAACGGATCACATCGCCGGGATAGGTGACGGCGCGTAAGGAGGCACCATGACTGCACTGCCTCGGTACGTATCCGACAGCGCGTCTCTGCACGGCGCACGGTGGCAGCGCAGCAGCCACAGCAACGGAATGAACAACTGCGTCGAGACAGCCCCGCTGACTTCAGGGCCGAAGTCGGGACTGCTCGCCGTGCGCGACTCCAAGCACACCGCAGGGCCCGCCCTGCTCTTCCCGCACGCCACATGGGAGGCCTTCGTCCACGGCCTCCGGTGACTGCCGGACCCCCGGTGCCTACCGGGGTGCGGTGCGGCTGATCACTCGTACGGCATCGGCGATCTGCGCGCCGGTGAGATCCGCACGGGCGGTCAGCCGCAACCGCGAGATCCCGTCCGGGACCGACGGCGGACGGAAGCAGCCGACGGCAAGACCCGCGCCGCGGCAGTCGGCGGCCCAGCGCACGGCGGCTTCCGGCGACGGGGCGCGCACCGAGACGACGGCCGCGTCGGGACGCACAGCGAGCAGACCTTCCGCCGTGAGGCGTTCATGCAGCTCGGCCGCGACCGCGCGGGCCCGCGCCGCCCGCTCGGGCTCGGCGCGCAGCAGCCGCAGCGCGGCCAGCACGGCACCGACGGCGGCCGGGGCGAGCCCCGTGTCGAAGATGAAGGTGCGGGCCGCGTTGATCAGGTGGTCGATGACCTTGGCGGGGCCGAGCACCGCGCCACCCTGGCTGCCGAAGGACTTCGACAGGGTGACCGTGGCGACGGTGTGCGGGCTGCCGGCGAGCCCGGCTGCCTGCGGTGCGCCGCGGCCGCCGTCGCCGAGCACGCCGAGGCCATGGGCGTCGTCGACGATCAGACCGGCGCCGAACTCGCCGCAGGCGGCGGAGAGTTCGGCCAGTGGGGCCGCGTCGCCGTCCACCGAGAAGACCGTGTCCGACACGACGACCGCCGGGCCACGGTGGCCGTCGAGCGTCTTGCGCACCGCGGCCGGATCGGCGTGCGGCACCACCTGGGTCGTGCCGCGCGCGAGACGGCAGCCGTCGATCAGCGAGGCGTGATTGCCCCCGTCGGAGACGATCAGCGAGCCGTGCGGGGCGAGCGCCGTGACCGCGGCGAGGTTCGCGGCGTATCCGGAGGACAGCACGAGGGCGGACTCGAAGCCGCAGAACTCGGCGAGCTCGCGCTCAAGGTCCGCGTGCAGCTCGGTGGATCCCGTCACCAGGCGCGATCCGGTCGCCCCGCCGCCCCAGCGGCGCGCCGCGGCCGCCGCGCCCTCGGTGATCTCGGGATGCCGCGCAAGGCCCAGGTAGTCGTTGCTCGCCAGGTCGAGGAGGCCGGGCGCGTCGGCGGGGCGGGGACGCAGCGTGCGGACGAGTCCGGCCCGTGCACGCAGGCTCGCCTGCTCGTCGATCCAGTCGAACGGCGAGCTCGCCATGGGCTTCCTCCGGGGCATGGTCAGGGGCCGGTGTGCAGACAGTGCTCAGGTGCCGGTTTGTAGACAGTGCACAGACCCTAGCCGTCCGGCCACCTGGCCAGGATGTGGCAATACCCACACCTCAAAGCGTTTCTGTTGTGCGAACTCTCCTTGGAAAGGATGGCTCTCGTACGTAAGGATCAGCGCCATGGATCTGCTGAACACGCTGGTGGACAAGGGGCTTCGGCGCGAGCTGCCGACCCGTGATGAGGCGCTGGCCGTGCTGGCCACTTCCGACGACGAGCTGCTCGATGTGGTGTCGGCCGCCGGGAAGGTACGGCGCCAGTGGTTCGGGCGACGGGTGAAGCTCAACTATCTGGTCAATCTCAAGTCGGGCCTGTGCCCCGAGGACTGCTCGTACTGTTCGCAGCGCCTCGGCTCCACGGCCGGGATCCTCAAGTACACCTGGCTGAAGCCCGACGAGGCCTCGCAGGCCGCCGCCGCGGGTGTCGCGGGCGGCGCCAAGCGGGTCTGCCTGGTCGCCAGCGGCCGCGGCCCCACCGACCGTGACGTCGACCGGGTCTCGCAGACCATCGAAGCGATCAAGGAGCAGAACGAGGGCGTCGAGGTGTGCGCCTGCCTCGGTCTGCTCTCCGCGGGCCAGGCGGACAAACTGCGCACGGCGGGCGCGGACGCGTACAACCACAATCTCAATACGTCCGAGGGGACGTACGGCGAGATCACCACGACCCACACCTACGCCGACCGCGTGGACACGGTGCAGCAGGCGCAGGCCGCGGGCCTGTCCGCCTGCTCGGGTCTGATCGCGGGCATGGGCGAGACGGACGAGGACCTCGTGGACGTGGTCTACGCGCTGCGCGACCTCGACCCCGACTCGGTGCCGGTCAACTTCCTGATCCCCTTCGAGGGCACCCCGCTGGCCAAGGAGTGGAACCTCACCCCGCAGCGCTGTCTGCGCATCCTCGCGATGGTCCGGTTCGTCTGCCCCGACGTGGAGGTACGCATCGCGGGCGGCCGCGAGGTGCATCTGCGCACGATGCAGCCGCTCGCCCTGCACCTCGCCAACTCGATCTTCCTCGGCGACTACCTGACCAGTGAGGGCCAGGCGGGCAAGACCGACCTGGAGATGATCGCGGACGCCGGCTTCGAGGTCGAGGGCGCGGGAACGGTGACGCTGCCCGAGCACCGCGCGGACGCGATCGCGGCGGCCGGGTGCGGGTCGCACGGGGAGAGCGGGGGCGGCTGCGGGTCGCACGGCGGGGGCGGCTGCGGACCCTGCGGTTCGTCCGAGTCATCCGAGTCGTCCGTGGCCGCGGAGACTTCGGCGGCCTCCGAGAACTCCGAGAGCTCCGAGGCGCGTACGGATCTGGTGGCCGTACGCCGCCGTGGCGCGGGAACGGACCTGGCTCCCAATGCCTGACCTGCCCGTATCCGAGCTGCTCGACCTCGACCGACGTCACGTCTGGCACCCTTACGGCCCCATGCCGGGCCGCCAGGAGCCCCTGATCGTCGAGTCGGCGAGCGGCGTACGGCTCCGCCTCGCGGACGGCGGCGGCGAACTGGTCGACGGCATGTCGTCCTGGTGGTCGGCGATCCACGGCTACAACCACCCGGTGCTCAACGACGCGGTCCGCGGCCAGCTGGAGCGGATGAGCCATGTCATGTTCGGCGGGCTCACCCACGAGCCCGCCATCGGCCTCGCGAAGCGCCTTGTCGACATGTCACCCGCAGGCCTCGAGCATGTCTTCCTCGCGGACTCCGGTTCGGTGTCGGTCGAGGTCGCCGTCAAGATGTGCCTGCAGCACTGGCGCTCGCTCGGCCGTCCCGCCAAGCGGCGGATACTGACCTGGCGCGGCGGCTACCACGGCGACACCTGGCAGCCGATGTCGGTGTGCGACCCCGAGGGCGGCATGCACGAGCTGTGGCAGGGCGTGCTGCCCCAGCAGGTCTTCGCTGACGCGCCGCCGACCGGTTTCGAGGCGTACGACGACGTGTACGCGGAGCACCTGCGGGAGCTGATCGGGCGCCACGCCGACGAGCTGGCCGCGGTCATCGTGGAACCGGTGGTGCAGGGCGCGGGCGGGATGCGGTTCCACTCCCCCGCCTATCTGCGGGTGCTGCGCGAGGCGTGCGACGAGCACGACGTGCTGCTGGTCTTCGACGAGATCGCGACGGGGTTCGGCCGCACGGGCCGGCTGTTCGCCGCGGACCACGCGGGCGTCACGCCCGACGTCATGTGCGTGGGCAAGGCCCTGACCGGCGGCTACCTGACGATGGCGGCCACGCTGTGCACGGCGAGGGTCGCCGACGGCATCTCGCGCGGCGAGGTGCCGGTGCTTGCCCACGGCCCCACGTTCATGGGCAATCCGCTCGCCGCCGCGGTGGCCTGCGCCTCGATCGACCTGCTGCTCGGACAGGACTGGCAGACCGAGGTCAAGCGCATCGAGACGGGCCTCATCGGCACGCTCGGCGAGGCGGCAGCGCTGCCGGGCGTACGGGACGTGCGCGTGCTCGGCGCGATCGGTGTCGTCCAGCTCGACCACGACGTCGACATGGCGGCGGCCACGCGCGCCGCGACCCGCGAAGGGGTGTGGGTGCGGCCGTTCCGCGACCTGATCTACACGATGCCGCCCTTCATCACGGGCGACGACGACGTGGCACGGATCGGGCGCGCGGTGTGCGCGGCGGCGAAAGAGGCCTGAGATGACGGTCCTCGTGGTGTCCGGTACGGGCACCGAGATCGGCAAGACCGTGACGACGGCCGCGGTCGCCGCCCTCGCGGTCGGCTCGGGCCGGCGCGTAGCCGTGCTCAAGCCCGCGCAGACCGGGGTCGCGCCCGGCGAGCCGGGGGACGCGCAGGAGGTGGTGCGGCTTGCGGGCGATGCCGTCACCACCCTCGAACTGGCCCGCTATCCCGAGCCGTTGGCACCGAACACGGCGGCGCGACGGGCCGGGATGGCGCCGATCCGCCCGTACGAAGTGGCCGAGGCGGCCGAGAAGTTGGCGGCCGAGCACGATCTGGTCCTGATCGAGGGCGCGGGCGGCCTGCTCGTCCACTACAACGACGAGGGCGCAACTCTGGCCGACGCCGCGCGGCTCCTTGCCGCACCGGTCCTGGTGGTCGCGTCGGCGGGCCTCGGCACGCTCAACACGACGGCCCTGACCGCGGAGGCGCTCCGCGCCCGCGATCTCACCCCCCTGGGCGTGACGGTCGGCAGCTGGCCGGCCACCCCGGATCTGGCATCCCGCTGCAACCTCGCGGACCTGCCGCAGGCAGCGGGCGCGGCTCTCCTGGGCGCGGTCCCGGCGGGGTCGGGCGCCCTCTCAGGCGCCGACTTCCGCGCCCGGGCGGGAAGTTGGCTGGGCCCCGAGCTGGGCGGGGAGTGGGACGCGGCGACTTTCGCGGCACGGGAGGCGCCGGGGGCGCGGGAAGCGCCGGAGGCGCGGGAGGTCTGAGGGGCGACTGGGCTGACAGGCGGGGGCGGGACCTCCGGGTTCCGTCCCCTTCCCCGTTCGCGGCACGCAGGCGCCACGGGCGCGGGAAGCCTGAGGGGCGACTGGGCTGACAGGCGAGGGCGGGACCTCGGGGCTCCGTCCCCTTCCCCGTTCGCGGCACGCAGGCGCCAGGGGCACGGGAAGCCTGAGGGGCGACTGGGCTGACAGGCGGGGGCGGGACCTCCGGGTTCCGTCCCCATCCCCGTTCGCGGCGCGCAGGCGCCAGGGGCGCGGGAAGCCTGAGAGGCGACTGGGCTGACAGGCGGGGGCGGGACCTCCGGGTTCCGTCCCCTTCCCTAGGGGACAACGGTGGCACGGGGCGCCAAGGGTCCCGCAGGAAAAGCGGCGAGGCCCCAGTGCCTGCCACCGCACGGCGCCCCCGCCCCCGGCGGCGTGACCCCGGAGCCCCGTGGGCTCGACTCGCTGGGGTCGGCGTGGGGGAAACCGGCCTCGGCGGGGCACCATTGCGGTATCCGCTCATCCTGCTGAGGAGTGCCCATGTCGCCTCGCTCCGCCAAGGCTGTGTCCCGGGACGCCGTGCACCATCCCGTCTTCGCCCGCTTCTACGCACGTCAGAGCGTTGCCGCCGAGCGCGTGGTCGGCGCCCACCGCAAGGAGCTGCTCGCCGGGCTCTCCGGTCGTGTGATCGAGGTCGGCGCGGGCAACGGGCTGAACTTCGCGTACTACCCCACGGCCGTCTCCGAGGTCGTGGCGATCGAGCCGGAGCGCATTCTGCGGCAGTTGGCCGCGTCCGCCGCCGTGCGGGCCGAGGTGCCGGTCGACGTGGTGCCGGGTGCGGCCGAGGCACTGCCCGTCAAGAGCGAGGCGTTCGACGGGGCCGTGGCATCGCTGGTGCTGTGCAGCGTCCGTGACCTGCCACGCGCCCTCGCCGAGCTGCGGCGCGTCCTGCGGCCCGGCGGGGAGCTGCGGTTCTTCGAGCACGGCGTTGCGCCGGGCAAAGGGATGGCGCGTGCGCAGCGCGTCCTGGACCGTACGGTCTGGCCCTTGCTCTTCGGCGGCTGCCACGTGGCGCGGGACCCGCTGGCCGCGATGCGGGACGCGGGGTTCGAGATCGGCCCGTACCGGCGCTTCCTGATTCCGGCGAAGGGGCCGCGGCTGCCCACTTCGTACTGTGTCCTCGGCTCTGCCCGCCGGCCCGAAGAAGACTGAGGGCGCACCGACGGGGCGTCAGACCGGTTGCGTGAGGTTGATCTTGTTGCCGTCCGGGTCCTTGATGTGCCCGACGCGCTGCCCCCACGGCATGTCGTTGGGCGGCGCGAGCACCTCTCCCCCGAGGGGCTCGACGTGCTTCAGGCGGTCGTCCACGCTCTCCACCGCCACGCTCAGGAGTATCCGCTGCGGCGTGTCGAGCGGCACTTCCTTGTTCGAGACGATGCCGAGTTCCGAGTCGCCGATGCGCAGGTTCACGAAGAACGTCGGCCCTTCCTCCGGGACTCGCGACACCTCCTCGGCCCCGAGCAGTTCCTTGTAGAACCGCAGCAGGCGGTCCAGTTCAGGGGTGACGATCATCGGCTGGATGGCGGCAGACATCGGCGTCCTCCTACGGCTCGGCTGTCTCGTCGAACCTATCCTCACCGCATGATCAATGGTGCGCACATCATCGTCTACAGCAACGACGCGGACGCCGACCGCGCCTTCTTCCGGGACGTACTGCAGTATCCCCACGTCGACGCCGGGGGCGGCTGGCTGATCTTCAAGCTGCCGCCCGCCGAGGTCGCCGTACACCCCACTCCGGGGCCGGAGTCGCACGAGCTCTATCTCATGTGTGACGACGTGGAAGGGACGGTGCGTCAACTGACCGACAAGGGCGTCCGGTTCACCCAGCCGGTGACCGACGCCGGCTGGGGTCTGCTCACCCGGCTCAAGCTGCCGGGCGGCGGCGAGGTCGGCCTGTACGAGCCGCGCCACGAGCGGGCCACCGGCCTCTGAGCAGTCCCCTGGGAAGGCCTCCGAGAACCGGCCCGGCCAGCGGTCACAGGCTCCACTGCCGCAGCTCGTCCGCGATGGCGTGCACGCTCGCGTCACCCTCCTTGACCAGGCGGGCGAGATCGCGCACCTGCTCGGCGGATGTGACGACCTTGAGGCCGCTCGCGACGAGATAGGCGTAGGCCGCGGACACCGCGAACAGGGCGTTGGAGCGTTCCAGGGCGGGGATGTGCAGGAGGATCTGGAGCAGGGCGGCCGCACGCTCGTGCGGGCTCTCGTAGACGGGTACGCCGAATATCTCCGCCTCGTGCCGGCTGACGGCGGCCACCAGGGCACCCCAGTCGGTGACCTGCGGGTCTCCGGGCGTCTTGTGTTCGGCGATCATCAACAGCCAGGCAAGATCGATTCTGAGGTCCAAGGGCTTAACGACGACCCTCGCGCTCGGGACCGAACTCTTCGACGAACACGGATTCGTACTGCTTCATGAAGTCGGCGGCCGCCTCGACGAAGGTGTGTCCCACTTCACCCGCGTCCTGTTTGACCAGTTCCTCGATGTACCGGTTGACGCTCATCCCGCGGGCCAGCGCGCGCTCTCTCGCGGCCCGGGCGGTGCCCTCGTCCACCCGTACGTTCAGCTGAGTCTTCGCCATTCCATCAAGCTAGCGCCGTGGCGCTAGCATCGACAAGAGAGCAAGAATCATGCCCCTTACATACGTCTCAGGGGCACGACTTCGGAGGGATACCGGGCGCCCGTCCCCACCCTCTACTCTCAGCAGGGTCACGGGAGTTGGAACCGGCCACAACCCAGGAGGCCGCCTTGTCCACACCTGCTTCGGCACCGGCCACGGACCGCTCGGAGCCCGCCGGCGTTGCCGCACGCGCGCGCGGCCTGACCAAGGCGTACGGATCCGGCGAGACGACGGTGCTCGCCCTCGACTCGGTCGACGTGGACATCGCACGCGGGCGGTTCACGGCGGTCATGGGCCCGTCCGGATCGGGAAAGTCCACGCTGATGCACCTCCTGGCCGGGCTCGACACCGTATCGGCGGGCCAGGTGTGGCTCGGCGACACCGAGATCACGGGGCTCAAGGAGCGGGAGCTGACGCAGCTGCGGCGGGACCGCATCGGGTTCATGTTCCAGTCCTTCAACCTCATCCCCACCCTCAACGCCCTCGAGAACATCACGCTGCCGATGGACATCGCGGGACAGCGCCCCGACCGCGAGTGGCTGGAGCACGTCATCGACACGCTCGGCCTGCGGGACCGTCTCAAGCACCGGCCCGCCCAGCTGTCCGGCGGGCAGCAGCAGCGTGTGGCGTGCGCACGGGCGCTCGCATCCCGCCCGGAGCTGATCTTCGCCGACGAGCCGACCGGGAACCTCGACTCGCGCGCGGGCCTCGAAGTGCTCGGCTTCCTGCGCGACGCGGTCGACAAGCTGGAACAGACGGTCGTCATGGTCACCCACGACCCGGGCGCCGCCGCCCACGCCGACCTCGTGCTCTTCCTGGCGGACGGCCGGATCGTCGACGAGATGCCGCGCCCGACGGCGGAGTCGGTCCTCGAGCGCCTGAAACGGTTCGACGTGATCCACGCACAGCCGCCCCGTGACGGCGCGGACAGCACGACCGACGAGAGCTGAGGCGGGGCGCGGCCATGCTGAAGGCGACACTCCGCAGCTTCCTCGCGCACAAGGGCAGGCTGCTGCTCTCCGCGCTCGCCGTGATCCTCTCGGTGGCGTTCGTCGCGGGCAGCCTGATCTTCTCGGACACGGTGGCCCGCACCTTCGACCGGCTCTTCGCCTCGACGTCGGCCGATGTGACCGTCGAGCCGAAGGAGGACCTCGACGAGGCGATCCCGTCGGGGCAGACGCCGACGATCCCGGCGAGCCTCGCCGACCGGGTGGCGAAGGTCGACGGGGTCGCGAGGACCCGTATCGACGCGGCCGTCGACAACATCACCGTCGTCGACAGCGAGAACGACTCCGTGGGACCGACCACCGGCGCCCCCACCATCGCCACGAACTGGCTGGTCACCGACCGCAGCCCCGTCGAGCTGACATCGGGGCACGCGCCGCGCGGCAAGGACCAGGCGCTGCTCGACGCGGACACCGCCGACAAGAAGGACGTGGAGATCGGCGACACCCTCACGGTGCTCGCCGGGCCAGGCTCCTTCAAGGTCGAGGTCGTCGGCATCGTCACGTTCACCACCACCAACCCCGGCGCGGCCCTCGTCTACCTCGACACCCCGACCGCCCAGCGTGAACTCCTCGGCGACAAGGACGCGGCGACGGGCATCTCGGTGGACGCCGCAGCGGGCGTCAGCGACATCGACCTCAAGCGCCGTGTCGCGGCCGAGCTCGGCTCCGGCTACGACCTGAAGACCGCCGACGAACAGGCCGATTCGGCGGCGTCCGAGCTCGGCGGTTTCCTCGACGTCATCAAGTACGTGATGCTCGGCTTCGCCGGGATCGCCGTCCTGGTCGGCATCTTCCTGATCGTCAACACCTTCTCGATGCTCATCGCGCAGCGCACCCGCGAGCTCGGCCTGCTGCGGGCCCTCGGCGCCGACCGCCGCCAGGTCCGCCGCTCCGTCCTGACCGAGGCGGTGCTGCTCGGCGCGGTCGGCTCGACGGTGGGGCTCGCGGTGGGGATCGGTCTCGCGGCCGGTCTCATCGAGCTGATGGGCCTGCTCGGGATGAACCTGAAGTCCACCGAGATGGTCATCGGGTGGGCAACTCCCGTGGCTTCGTACGTCGTCGGGGTGGGCGTCACGTTCGTCGCGGCGTATCTCCCGGCGCGGCGCGCGGCCCAGGTCTCACCGATGGCGGCACTCGCCGACGCCGAAATCGCGGGCGTGGGGCGCCCGTTGAAGGTGCGCGCGGTGATCGGCTCGGTGGTCGCGCTTGCGGGGGCCGCCGCACTCGTGGGCTGCGCGACGGCCACAAAGACATCGTCCGCGGCCTCCCTGCTCGGCCTCGGCCTTGTCCTGACGCTCATCGCCACCGTCATCGCGGGACCGCTCCTGGTGCGCCCGGTGATCCGGGTCCTCGGCGGCGCGTTCCCCGCCCTGTTCGGCTCCATCGGGCGGATGAGCCAGCGCAACGCGCTGCGCAATCCGCGCCGCACCGGGGCCACCGCGGCCGCGCTGATGGTGGGGCTCGCCCTGGTGACCGGCATGTCGGTGGCGAGCGCGTCCATGACCAAGTCCTTCGACCAGCAGATCGACCGGACCCTCGGCGCCGACTTCGTCGTACAGAACAGCAACTTCATCCCGTTCTCGAAGGAGATCACGGAGAAGGTGCGGGACACCGAAGGGGCCGGGCTCGTCGTGCGGCAGCGGTTCACGCCGGTGAAGGTGGCGATGCCGGACGGGAAGAGCGTCGAGACGACCGCCGCCGGCTATGACGAGCGGCTCGACGACGTCGCCCGCATCACGTACGTCGAAGGCGGCACCGCGCAGGCACTCGCGCCCGGAAGCATCGCCATGGAGCGGGACTTCGCGGACAAGCACAAGGTGCGCGTGGGAGAGAAGCTGCCGGTGGAGTTTCCCGGCCGGCGCAAGACCGAGCTGACCGTGGGGGCGCTCACCGACCAGGAGGGCGCCGAGGGCTTCGGCGTGGAGGGCGGGCTCTTCTTCGGCATCGGCACGGTCGAGGAGTACGTGCCCGGCGGCCAGGAGTCCGCGGTGTACGTGAACGCGGCGTCGGGCACCGAACCCGATGTGCTGCGCGACCGCCTGGAGAAGTCACTCGACCCGTATCCGCAGGTGCAGGTCCGTGACCAGGCAGACTACAAGGAACTGATCCGCGAGCAGATCGCCGTGATGCTCTATCTCGTGTACGCGCTCCTGGGGCTCGCGATCATCATCGCGGTGCTCGGCGTCGTCAACACCCTTGCCCTGTCGGTCGTCGAGCGCACCCGTGAGATCGGCCTGCTGCGGGCCATCGGGCTCGCACCGCGGCAGCTGCGCCGGATGATCCGCCTGGAGTCGGTGGTGATCGCCGTGTTCGGCGCGCTGCTCGGGCTCGCGCTCGGTCTGGTGTGGGGTGTCTCCGCGCAACAGGTGCTCGCCCTGCAGGACATGAAGGCGTTCGCGATCCCCTGGACGACGGTGATCGCGGTGGTGGTCGGATCGGTGGTCGTCGGGCTCGCGGCGGCGCTGCTCCCTGCGTTGCGTGCATCACGCATGAACGTCCTGGCGGCCATCGCGCATGAGTGATGGACTGGTGGCCGCTGCGCCAACTGTCCATCCGTACAAGGAGAGTTCATGGTTCGCCCGTTCCGTTTCGGCGTCAACATGATCACCCCGTCCACCGGCGACGCGTGGCGCAGGAAGTGCCGCAAGGCCGAAGATCTCGGCTACGACGTGATCCTGGTCCCGGACCACCTGGGCATGCCCGCACCGTTCCCCTCGGTCGTCGCCGCGGCCGAGGCCACCGAGAGGCCGCGCGTCGGCACGTTCGTCCTGAACGCCGGATTCTGGAACCCGGCGCTGCTCGCCCGTGAGGTGGCGACCACGGACGCGCTCACCGGCGGCCGCTTCGAGCTCGGCCTCGGCACCGGATACGTACAGGCGGAACACGACAGCGCGGGCCTGCCCTGGGGCACACCGGGCGAGCGCGTGTCCCATCTGCGGCACACCGTCGAGGAGTTGGAGCGGCTCCTCGCCTCCGATGAGCACCAGCCGCAGACCGTGCAGAAGCCCCGCCCGCCGCTGGTGATCGGCGGCAACGGCGACCGCATGCTGGAACTGACGGCCCAGCACGCCGACATCGCGGCGTTCAGCGGGGCGCGGCGGGTGCCCGACGGCTCGCCGCTGCAGATGTCCGCCCTCACGGCCGACGAACTGGACGAGCGCGTCGCCACCTACCACCGTTTCGCGGCCGGACGCGCCGAGCCGGCCGAGCTGAACTTCCTGGGTCAGCTGGTCGCGGTGACCGATGACCCGCGGGCGGTGGTCAGGCCTCTCCTGGAGTACGTCCCGGGTCTGAGTGAGGACGAGGCCCTCGCGCTGCCGCACTTCCTGGTCGGCTCCGTGCGGGACATCGCCGATCAGGTGCGCGGACAGCGGGAGCGGTTCGGCTTCTCGTACCTCACGATCCTGGAACCGTACTTCGAGGCGTTCGGCCCGGTCATCGAGGAGCTACGTGGGGAGTGAGGCGTTGCTCGGTAAGTAGGGCGCCGGGCCGTCAGCCGCGCTCCTCGTAGCGCTGCCACGTGCGGCCGCCGTCGCGGGAGGTCCACAGGCCCTCGCCGTCCGCCAGGTCGTACGTCGCCGTCGTCGTGTCCACGATGCCGTACAGGGTCGTGCCGTGGACGGCGAACGAGGTGAAGGCCTTCGGTGTCTTGAGCGCGTGGAAGGTGCGGTTGGTGCGGTCGTCGGCGATCCACTGGCGGCCGCCCTCCTCGCCGACGATCAGCCGCCCGTCCGACAGCGCCTCCAGGACCAGGAACTCCGGGCCCTGCTTCACGTCCTGCCACGGAACGCCGCCGCCGCTGAGCGTGGTCCAGTGCGCGCCGCCGTCCGTCGTCACCAGGAGGCCGCGCACGCTTTCTTCCTGCAAGAGGGCCACCGCCGCCGTGCCGCCGCGCGCGGCGAGTCTGCCGCCCTGGTACTGCTTCGGGACGGGGGTGGAGCCGAGCGTGCGGCCATCGCGCTGCCGGACGATGCTGTCGCCCTCCGCGGTCAGGGGCTGGTTCAGGCTCCAGACCGTGCCCCGTTCGTCGACGGCGAGGTAGCGGGCGTCGTCCGAGACCCCGGCCGGGGGCGCCACTGTGCGGGTGGCGGGGCGGTAGACGAGGGTCGGCTCAAGATCGGCGACCAGGATGTCGCCGCGACGGGTGCCCAGCGCGGACTCCCTGATGGTGACCTTGTGCCGTTTTCCGTGTACGTCGATGCCGTACACCCCGTCGGACCCCTCCCCCGCCGGGACGCTGACGAAGCCACCGCGCACGCCCTTGAACTGCGGCCGCACCGCCTCCGCGTCCGTGTGTTCCGCGTGCTCGGCGACCGTGCGGCCGTCGGGAGCGACGAGGCGCCAGGCGGAGGCGGCGGGCCCCTCGTCGTCCTCGACGTTCCCGGCGTCGTACGTCAGGAGCAGCGAGCCGTCGCTTGCGCGGGCCACGCCTGTGGGCGCGCCGGCTGCGCGGATGACGTCGGCGGGGCGCGGGTGAGGGTCTTCGATGACTCGCTTGTACCGCTCCTCGCGGTCCCCGGACCTCCCGTTCGCGGCGTCCCCCTTGGCGGAGTCCCCGCCTACGGAGTCACCCCGACCGCAGGCCGTCAGGACCAGCGCCGCGCTCGTCGCGGCCACCAGTCCGAAGGTTCGCCTCATGCGTTTCGTCAGCCACACCATGCGCAGATGTTCACACACGGCCTGTGGGCGGCGGGATCGGCGGACCGGCCCTGGACGCGGCACTGTGTTCGCCGTTCAACCTGTGTGAGTGGCGCCGTCCCGGGAAGCCGTGCGGTAGCCGGTGACACCGAACCGCCCGGCACGGCGCCGCGATGCCACCGGTCCTGCAACACTCCCACGGGGACAGGCACACTCCCGCATTGCCGTCCCCATGGTTGAGGCGGGTCGGTCGTGACCGAGGGGAGCCGTCACGGCCGACTACCGCACACGCCTCCCACCGGGCGGTCTGCGCCACTCCGTGGTCGGCGACCCTGTGGGCGCCGACGCATTCCCGCGGCGCCCGCGCCCACAATCGAGGCGAACCGGCCGCGGAGGGGAGCTCGGCGCGGCCGGTGCGACCTCCCTCCAGGGTCCTCCCGAACGGGGGTCGAAGCGGAGTCCGCCGTGCGCATTTCCTCTACGTCCGGAGCGTCGTGCGTTCGACCGGTGATGCGGATGTCCCGGCGTCGGTCAGCAGCCGCCGGTTCGTCGAAGAGTCCCGCGCCGCCGCAGACTCCGGTCTCCGGCAGGGTCAACTCGACGCGCTCGGCGGCCTCTTGGTCTCCGGCGAGGGAGGCGGCGATGGAGCGGACCTGCTCGTAGCCGGTCATGGCGAGGAAGGTGGGGGCCCGGCCGTAGGACTTCATGCCGACCAGGTAGACGTCCTGTTCCGGGTGCGAGAGCTCGCCCACGCCGTGCGGGTAGACGGTGCCGCAGGAGTGGACGTTGGGGTCGATCAGCGGGGCCAGCCCGACCGGGGCCTGCAGGCGCTCGTCCAGGCCGAGGCGCAGCTCGTTGAGGAAGGACAGGTCGGGGCGGAAGCCGGTCAGGACGATGACCTCGTCGACCGGGTCGAGGCGGCGCCCGTCCTCGGCCACGAGCACCAGCCGCTCGCCGCTCTGCTCGACGGCGTCGGTGCGAAAGCCCGTGACGGCATCGGCGTACCCGTCGTCCACCGCGGCCTTGGCCGCAAGCCCCAGCGCGCCGCGGGCGGGCAACTGGTCCGCCTCGCCGCCGCCGAAGGTCGAGCCGCCGATGCCGCGCCGCAGGACCCAGACCGCATGGGTGCCCGGGGCTGCCTTGGCGAGGTCGGCCAGATAGGCGAGCGCGGTGAACGCGGAGGCGCCGGAGCCGATGACCGCGGTGCGCCTGCCCGCGTAACGGGCGCGCACGGCCGGGTCCTTGAGGTCGGGCACGCGATACGAGATGCGCGCGGCCGCGGCGCGCTCGCCCAGGGCGGGCAGGCCGTCACCGCCGATCGGGCCCGGCCTCGACCAGGTGCCGGAGGCGTCGACGACCGCGCGGGCGACGATCCGCTCCTCGCTGCCGTCGGCGCTCTGGACGTGCACGGTAAAGGGCTGCCGCTCGCGGTCGGCGTCGACGACCCGGTCACGGCCCCGGCGGGACACGCCGGTCACCGTCGCACCGAAGCGGACCCTCTCGCCCAGCACGTCGGCCAGCGGCTGCAGGTACAGCTCGGCCCAGTCGCCGCCGGTGGGACAGGCGGCGCCGTCCGGCCGCACCATCGATGTTCGTCAACATAAACATTCGTCGAAGCAGGCGGACGCCGCGATGTTCAAGGCACTCGGCGGCCCGGTCCGGCTGCGGCTGGTCTCCCAGCCGACCGTCTCCCACCACCTCAAGAAGCTCCGCGGGGCGGGCCTGCTGGCCTTCGAGCGGCGCGGCAGTACGTGGCCTGACGGCAGCGGGGTCCGCGCGGGCGGCGTACCCCGAATCGCCAGGCCACGCTGCCTACTTGGCGGCGAACCCGTACATCATGATCGTCTCCTGGGCCTTCGAGCTCGGCCGGGCGAGCAGGTCGGAGCTGATGTACATCTTGTTGTGGGTGAAGACCAGTTCGTGCAGCAGGGGCGACAGCGTGCTGGGCCGGGTGCGGGCGTCGAGGAGCGCCTTCTCCCCCTTCATGGTCCTGCCGTCGACAGAGACGACCTTCGCGAACGGAGCGGACTTGTACACGAGGACGTTCCCGCCGTCCATCCGGATCGGGAAGACGGGACTGGCGTCGCCCGCCGGCAGCATCTGCCCCGTCGTCTTCCCCGTGGCCAGGGAGAAGACCACGATCTCGTTCGTCGAGGAGTACTTCTTCGCCCCGTCGCGCTGCTTGGTGGCGACGTACAGCTTGTCGTTGCCCGTGACGATGCCCCGGCAGTCCTGGATGACGGACGTCTTGCCGCACGCGTGCAGGTACTTCTCGGCCGGCAGCGAGATCCTCGCGCGCAGCTTGCCGCGCTCGTCGATCGAGAAGACGCTCGTCGCGCCCGACGGACCGATCTCACCGGAGTCGAGGGCGACGACCACCGGCTTGCTGGAGACCACGCTGGGGGTCTGCACGCCGGCGGGCAGCTTGTGGGTCGACTTCGCCTTGCCCGTGGCCGGGTCGAGGACCTGGACGCGGTACCGCTCCGAACCGAACTCGCCGCAGGAGCGCACCGCCACCAACTGCTCACCCCCGCCGTAGCCGACGTCGCGGCACTTCTCCCCCTGCTTCGGCTCCCACAGGACCTTCCCGGTCCGCAGGTCGAACGCCGCGCCGCCGTACAGGCCGCCGACCGCCACCGTGTCGCCGCTGATGGTGACTTGATTGAACGGCGCCTTGTCCTTCTGGTAGCCGATGGTGATCGACTTCGTCCAGAGCTTCTCGCCGGTGTCGACGTCGAAGGCGGTCACCTCGGTGCATGGGGCGCGGACACCACGGTCGTCCTTCACGGTGGCCCCGGTGACCACCGCGGCGATGCCGTCCTTGCCGATGTCCGGGGAACCCGCGCACGACTCACCGGGCTTGGGCAGGTCCCACAGCCGCTTCCCGGAGATGGCCTCGACACCGACGATCTTGCTGACCGAGGCCTTGGCGTACACCTTGTCGGTGAGCCAGGACCCCTTGGAGTTCCACGTGCTCTCCCCCTTGGGCAGCTCGGGCTGCAAGGCCTTGGTGCTGAAGAAGGCGTTGGCGTCCGCCGGGACCTTCTCCTTGGGCTTGATGTACCTGGTCTTCCCGCCGTCGCCGCCCGGCTCGGCCGCGGTCTTGTCCTTCGACCCGCTGCCGGACGATGCGGCGTACCAGACCCCGCCGCCGACGATCAGAGTGATCGCGGTGACGACCGCGACGACGATCGCGGTGCGGCGCCCGGCCCGTCTGCCGCCGCCCGGTGGCCCCATGGGCACTGTGGGCACCGTGGGCACGACGGGCACCGAAGGCTGATGGGGCGGAGGCGGACCGAAGCCGCCGGGCGGCGGTCCGAAGCCGGAGGCCTGCTCCGGCGGGGGCGGGCCGAAGGAGCCCTGTGGGTACTGCTCGGGCGGCGGAGATGAATGCGTCATCGTGACTCCAACTGCTGGTGCGGGTACGGCTGTTCGCTTCACTGCCGGGGTGTCACCGGCGTCACCGGCCGAAGGAGAGCATGCGGCCGTTCCCCTCTTCACCCTCGGAACCATTGCTCTTGCCGCTCAGGCTCGTCGGCGTCACGAAGAACCGTCCGTCGGCGTACAGCGTGTAGCCGGCGAACATGCCGACCTCGGTGCGCCGGGCCGCCGAAGTGTGCCTGAGCAGCACGTCCGGCTTGCCTCCGCGGGGTCCGAACCGCACCGTCTGCCCGTTGCCCCTTTCGCTCTGCGGCCGCGCGTAGACGATCACCCCCGGACGGTCCTTGCCGCCCACCGCCACAGGTGTGACCTGCCGCTTGCCCTCGGCCGACCCGGCCCATTTCTCCTTCCCCGAGTCGAGGTCGAAGGCGACGACCTTGTTGGGCCCCAGGATGTCGCCCTTCGGGGGCTCGCTCGCGAGATAGAGCGTGTCCTTGCTGACCGCGCCTCCCGGGCAGTTCTGCACGCCCTCGCCGGAGTCTCCCGCCATGGCGCACATCTCGAACTCGTGCGGGCCGCGGTCGAGCGTGACCCAGGACCGCTGCTTCCCCTTGTCGTCGACGGCGACGACGGCCCACTTCTCCGACTCCTCGCGATTGCGGACCGCGACGACGACGGGGTCGACGGAGTAGACCTTCTCGACGCTCCAGCCCTTCTTGCTGCGGAAGCGCCACTTCACGTCGCCGGTGCGGGGGTCGAGCTTCTTGAGCCGGCTGTGCGAGACGTTGTTCCCGCCCACGCAGCTCTCGACCTGGAGCAGATCGCCGCCGCCCGCGACGCCGTACAGATAGCAGCTCCCGTCGCGCTCCTTCTCGGTGGTGAACAGCCGCTTGCCGTCCCGGATCCGATAGGCGTGCGCGATCATGTCCTGGTCGACCAGGGCGGTGTCGCCCGTGATCGCGACGTGCGTCGTCCTGGTGCTGTCGAGGGACCCCTTCTGCTCCAGCTCCTTGTGCCAGCCCTTCGCACCGGTCTTCAGATCGATCACCTGAAGCTGATCGCACTTCGCGTTCTGTTCGGACTTCGACTTCGTGTACGCGACCACGACCTTGCCGTCCGGCGTGGGGTTCACCGGGGTGTCGCACACCTCGCCGGGCAGCGGCACCGACCATTCCTTCGCGCCGTCGGCGGCCTTGTAGCCGGTGACTTGGTCGTGCTCGGCCTGTGCCACGATCCCGCGCACATGCCAGATGTCGAAGAGCTGCGCGCCCTTGCCCGGCAGCCTGATCTCGTTCATGGCGAGCCAGGCCCTGGCCTCACCGGGCTTGCGCCCCGCGTTGACGTCGATCACGGCGGCGGACCCGTCGTCCTTGTCGTCGGCGTCGTCGGCGTCGTCGGCGTCGTCGGCGTCGTCGGCGTCCGGCTCCGGGCTCGCCGACTCCCTTGCGCCGTCCGCCGATTCCCGTGTCTGCGCCGCGACGGGCTCGCGGGAACCTCCCCCGCCGCCGTCCCCGCGCGTGACGGCGAAGACGCCCGCACCTACGAGCACCAGAGCGAGGGCGCCGGCACCGAGGATGACGCGGCGCCTGCGCTTGCCGCCGGCGGAAGGCACCGGCTGGGCATAGGGGTTGCCGGGCAGCGGCTTGTGCACCGGCCCGGACTCACTGTTGACCATGGAAGAGAGTCTGTACCGGCGACGATACTATCTAGAGCTACTTTCTAGAAAAACTTTCTAAAGTTAGATTCCGAGCCACCCCGTCCACCCGCCCCGGGGCGGGATAACCAGTTGGGAACTGATCACGGCGATGACAGGCTGAAGCTCATGCCGCCGCCGACAGCCGAAGAACAACTACTGCGTGAACTGCACGCCTCGCTCACGCTGCGCAAGCGCCCGGAGGACGTGGCGCGGCTCATCCAGGATCTGTACGCCGCCCAGGGCACCGACCTCGACGAGGCGACCGAGGCGGCGCTCGCCAAGGCCGCCGAGCACTCGCTGCGCAACATCTGGCACGGCTACACCTCGATGCGCGAGGAGTTCGCCCGCCCGGTCGGCGCCCAGCGCCAACTCGCCCGCGCGGCAACCCTCTTCAAGGACCTGCCGGACCTCCCGGACGGCGCGGGGGACGATCCTGCCCGGATCGAAGCGGTGATCCGGCGGGCGGGCGAGGACATCGGCCGCGCGTACGGGCAGAACGACTTCGGCATGGACCGCCTCGACCGCGCCGAGCGCACCGCGGCCGGTCTCGGCGAGATCTCCAAGCGCCAGTACAACAAGCGCTTCCGGCTGCTGCGCCGGATGGAGGCGAAACTGGCGCGGCTCATCCACGAGCAGCGCCGCCGCGAGGTGACCATGACGGGCAAGGGCGCCCTCGCCCACGCCCTGCCGTACGAACTCTTCGCGGCGGACCCCGACTCGGCGGCCTTCATCGCGTACGTCACGGCCCGGGGCTACATGCGCAGCGTCTTCACCAACGGCCGGCAGCGTCAGGTCTACGACGAGGTCGCCGATGCCCTGTTCGGGCGGCTGCGCGCGCGGCCCGAGCGGACCTGCTGGTACGCCGTCGCCCATGTGCACCCCAGGGCCGAGGTGTTGGCGGCCGTGTCCGACGAGGACCTCACTCGACTCCTCGTGCGCTGGAACGGCTTCCTGCGTCAGGTGGCCGAGCTGCTTGAGGACGCCTGGAACCGGCACCCCCTGGAGCGCGGAACGATGATCGTGCGCCCCGGCGACGACTCGTCGACGTGGAACCAGGCCGCGCAGGCGTGGAACACGGCCCGGGCGCATTGGTTCGCGCTGCTGGACGAGCTGGGCGAGACGGCGATCCTGGACGAGGTCTGCCCCGGCAAGGTGCCCCGGCTGATGGCGGCCGACGTGGCGTACTGGCACCGCATGAGCGGCGGTGGACTGCACCCGGACACCTACGTCTGGGCGGAACTTCCGCTGCCGTGGGAGGTGCTCCGGGGCGAGGAGGAATGCCCTCGCTCGCTCGTCGAAGCGGTCTGTGCCCGGCATCGGGTGGACCCGGTGGCCGGCGCCTGGACCGCGCCCCGGCCCACGGCCGATGCGGTGGCCTTCCGCAGGACCCCCGAGCTGGTGCACGGAGTCCCCGTGGCCGACCCCCTCATGGCCGGCGCCCTCCGCTCGGCGGGAATCTTCTCCGGCAAGGGCAAACGCGCCGCGGCCCAGGAGTGGCTCTGACCCACGCCAACCCGCCCTCCACGAAAATCAGTTGCCCCGCGCGACGCCCCCGGCAAGGATCGCCACGGCGACGAGGAAGCTCTGCGGAGGAGCGCCCGGCTCTGTCTCCGGGTGGACGCAGGTTCGAATCCTGTCCTCGTCGCCTTTTACTTGTCGGCTTACTTCTCGGCTACTTGTCGGCTACTTGTCGGCGCCGCGCCTGGCCGTGATGGCGCGGCGGACGCCGTAGGCCGCGGCGCCCAGGGCCAGGACCGCCGCGCCCCAGGCGACCGACGCGGCGGGCAGGGTGAACGCGAGCAGAAGGCAGCCGGCCAGGCCGAGAACCGGGATGGCCCGAGGCGCGCGTCCCTCCGCTGAACTGAGGGTGAGCGCGGCGGCGTTGGCGATGGCGTAGTAGGCCAGCACGCCGAAGGAGGAGAAGCCGATCGCCCCGCGCACGTCGACGGTGGCGGCCAGGACGGCGACGACCGCGCCGACGGTGAGCTCGGCGCGGTGCGGCACCTTGAAGCGCGGGTGCACGGCGGACAGGACGTACGGCAGATGACGGTCACGGGCCATGGCCAGTGTGGTGCGGGAGACTCCGAGGATCAGCGCGAGCAGCGAACCCAGTGCGGCGACGGCCGCGCCCACGCGGACCACCGGCGTCAGCCATGTCGCACCGGCGGCCCGCACCGCGTCCGACAGCGGTGCGCCCGACTCCGCGAGCCGCCCGGCACCGAGGACGCTCAGGACGGCGATGGCGACGGCCGCGTAGACGACCAGGGTGATGCCGAGGGCGAGCGGGATCGCCCGCGGGATGGTGCGCGCCGGGTCACGGACCTCCTCGCCGAGGGTGGCGATGCGCGCGTACCCGGCGAAGGCGAAGAACAGCAGCCCGGCCGCTTGCAGCACCCCGGTCCAGGAGGCGTCCGATCCCCACTCGAGGCGTGAGCCGTCCGCGTCGGCGCCGGTCAGGCAGACGACCACGACAGCGGCGAGCACGGCGAGGACGACGGCGACCACGGCACGCGTGAGCCAGGCGGTCTTCTGGATGCCGGTGTAGTTCACCGCGGTCAGCGCCACCACCGCGGCCACCGCCACCGCGTGGGCCTGGCCGGGGCAGGCGTACGAACCCACCGTCAGCGCCATCGCGGCGCAGGAAGCTGTCTTGCCGACCACGAACGCCCACCCGGCCAGGTAGCCCCAGAAGTCGCCGAGGCGCTCGCGGCCGTAGACGTAGGTGCCGCCGGACGCCGGATAGCGGGCGGCGAGCCGTGCGGAGGAGGTGGCGTTGCAGTAGGCCACCACCGCGGCGACGGCGAGCGCTGCCAGGAGCCCGGATCCGGCCGCGCCTGCCGCCGGTGCGAGCGCGGCGAAGATGCCCGCGCCGATCATCGAGCCCAGTCCGATCACCACCGCGTCGGGCACACCGAGCCGCCTGGTCAGCTCGCCTTCGGCAGGAGGATTCGCCGCCGTGCCCATCGCCGCACTCCTTTGCCCGCGACGCCGCTCCGCGCGTCAGATCTCGTACCTCGACTTCGCGGTAGGTTACTTGGCCCCCAAGGGGCGGGCGCCATCGTGGGCCCTTCACTAGGGCCTGTCCGATGGGTCCTGCCGGGGTCGCGACCCCTGGCACGCCCTCCCCCAAGCTCTCGGCTTCGCTCGAGCAGGGAGGTGCCCCCTCCCGCGTTGTCGTCGGTTGCCAACGCTCCGCGTTGTCGCCCTCCTCCGCCT